>JAZNHY010000161.1:0-8101 GCA_045577235.1 Lachnospiraceae bacterium | reverse complement strand
ACAAAGAGATGGGATTGGATCTACAATATGATGCCCAAGGCTTTTTGCAAATTCATAACCGCTGCCGTCAGAACCGGTATTTGGTGCACTCATACCGCCAGTCGCTAGTACCAGTTTTTTGCAGGAATAATCATCATCAATATAAAAGAGGTCGTCTCTCTTAGTGATCTTCATCGGCTGATAACCGAGAGCCATATCGATTCCTAATGATTCGCATCGGAAACGAAGACAATCTAAAACAGAAGAAGCCTGTTCACTCCGTGGATAGATATATCCGTTTTTATCTTCTGTCAGGATTCCCAGCCCTTGAAAGAATTGAACTGCTTTTTCAGCATCAAAAGATGAGATAACGCTTTCCGCGAAAGCTCTGTTTGATTCCGGGAAATAAGGATGAATACCCTCCGGATTTGATGAAAAAAGTTCTGTCCGGCAGTAACGGTTTGTCAGATTGCATTTACCGTTACCTGTAGATAAGATCTTTTTTCCAACACGGTCTTCGTGCTCAATGATCAATATGGAATTATTTTCTGTTTTAGACATTATGGCGGTGCATAAACCAGATGCACCGCCACCAATGATTACGATATCGTATTTCATATAAAGGAGTTATTCCTCGTCTTCTGTATGTCTGCTTGCGACTTCTCTTTCCTGAACATCTGCCGGAGCCTGCTCATAACGGGAGAATTCATACTCGAAATCACCGAATCCGCCAGTCATGGAACGAAGTGTTGTGCCATAGCCGAATAACTCAGACTGTGGAACATCAGCTTCAATACATGTCTTGCCAAGTCCAGCCGGATTGGAACCAAGCACACGGCCGCGTCTCTTGTTGAGATCGCCCATAACATCACCGGTAAAACGATCCGGAACAGTTACTTTCAGGCTTGCGATAGGCTCTAAGAGAACCGGACCTGCTTCCATGAAACCTTTCTTGAATGCCAGAATGGTAGCCATCTTGAAGGACATTTCGTTCGAGTCTACCGGATGGTAAGATCCGTCATACAGAGTCGCTTTCACGCCCACAACAGGATAATTAGCCAGAGGTCCCTTCTGGACACATTCCTGTAACCCTTTTTCTACAGCCGGGAAGTAGTTTTTCGGTACAGAACCACCGACAACTTCTTCTGCGAACTCATATGCTTTTGTAGTATCGCCTAAAGGCTCAAAACGCATTCTGACATCGCCGTACTGTCCATGTCCGCCGGACTGTTTCTTATGTTTACCCTGTACATCGGATGACTTCTTGATGGTTTCACGGAAAGCAAAAGCAGGTTTTTCCAGAACAACATCAACTTTATATTTTTCTTTCATCTTGGATACAACAACATCCAGCTGCTGATCACCAATACCGTACAGAAGAGCCTGTTTGTTTTCTTCATCAGAAACAACTTTCAAGGTCTGATCTTCTGCACATAATTTCTGCAGAGCCTGCTGGATCTTATCTTCCTCGCCTTTATTAACGGCACGGTATTTCATATAAGTATACGGTTTTGCAGTTTCGAACTTATCAAGGATGATCGGATTATCTTTCTTGGATAAGGTATCGCCTGTCTTTGCAAGATCCAGTTTACTGATTGCACCAATATCTCCAGGATTCAGCAGGTTGATCTCTTCAAAGTTCTTGCCGCGCATGATATAAAGCTTGGATAATTTCTCGCTTTCATCGGTTGCAGCATTGAATACCTGATCATCATTCTTCAATACGCCGGAGCAAACTTTAACCAGAGAATATTTACCGATAAACGGGTCAACGATCGTCTTAAAGACATATGCAGCAAGAGGACCGTCTTCTTTATACTCTGCAGTAAAATCTTCATCCGTCTTTGTGAATTTACCAGTTTTCTTAACCGGGCTGTGATCCGGAGATGGGAAATAACGCTCAATTGCTTCCAGAACGGCTTTCGGTCCAAAGTTTTTCGTTGTTGCGCCAACTAAAACAGGAACGATATCTCCTTCTGTAGCAGCAGAATTCAGAGCGGAAAGGATCTCATCCATGGTGAACTCTTCACCACCGAAGTATTTCTCCATAAACTCTTCACTGGTCTCAGCTACGTGCTCCATAACCTCTTCTCTGGTAGAAGCAACCTCAGCAGAAAGATCAGCAGGAACATCACATTCATCGTAGGATCCGTCTGCTTTATATTTTCTTCCTGCTTCACGGATAACATTTACGTAACCAGTGAAAGCTCCGCCTTCTTTGATAGGAATCTGCAATGGGGCGATCTTATTGCCAAATTCTTCTTTCAGGGAATCTACGACGCCTGCGAAATCTGCGTTTGCATCATCCATTCCGGAAATATAAACGATACGTGGAATATGGAATCTCTCACAGAAACCCCATGCCTTATGTGTACCAACTTCGATACCGCTCTTAGCATTGACAACAATAACGGCTGCATCAGCAACACTAAGACCTTCTTCTGTTGCACCGATAAAATCGAAATAACCCGGAGTATCCAGGACATTGATCTTAATCTTATTGAATTCGATTGGAATTACCGTCGTGCTGATAGAAAATTGTCTTTTCTGCTCTTCTTTATCAAAATCACTGATGGTGTTGCCGTCAGCAATATTGCCCATTCTGGTTGTGATCCCGGTTGTAAAAGCAAATGCTTCTGCTAACGTGGATTTACCAGAACCGCCATGCCCCAAAAGAACGACATTTCTAAGTTGTTCTGTCTTATAAACATTCATATGAAATACCTCCAATAGTTATTCTAAACCGTATTATATAGTTTACTAAAGGAAACCTTTATTGACAAGTTATTTTTCCTGTGAAAAAAATAAAATCTATCCGAAAATTAAAGGGGAATCGCTCAGCAATTCCCCTTTTTCACGCAACAGGTTAATTGTTTATTCTACATCCAGTTCCAGGTCATCCGGATTGAATTCAGCCATCTGAGGCTCTTCTTTAACAGGCGCAGTCTCTGGCAACGGCTCACCATCACCAAAACCAAGTTTATTCCGGACAGCTGCATCTAACATGGCAAAGAAAGCAGGGTCATTTTTGATGTAATTTTTGGCATTTTCTCTGCCCTGACCGATCTTTTCTCCGTTATAAGAGTACCATGCGCCGCTCTTTTCAATGATCTTGAATTCAACAGCCTGATCCAGGATATCTCCAACCGCTGAAATACCTTCACCGAAAATAATATCAAATTCTGCCTCGCGGAATGGCGGAGCCACTTTATTTTTAACGACTTTTGCACGGACACGGTTGCCGATGACTTCTCCACTCTGTTTCAGAGATTCCACACGACGGATATCAATGCGGACAGATGCATAGAATTTCAATGCACGGCCGCCGGTTGTGGTTTCTGACGGGCCATAAAAGACGCCGATCTTCTCTCTCAACTGGTTGATAAAGATAATGGAACAACCGGTTTTATTTGTAACAGCAGTCAGTTTTCTTAAAGCCTGACTCATCAGACGAGCCTGTGCACCTACTGTTGCATCTCCCATTTCTCCTTCAATCTCATGCTTTGGAACTAAAGCTGCGACGGAGTCCACAACGATGATATCTATAGCACCGGAACGAACCATGGTCTCACAGATTTCCAGTCCCTGCTCTCCATAGTCAGGCTGTGAAATATATAAATTATCTACATCAACACCGATATCATGTGCATATTTAGGATCAAGAGCATGCTCTGCATCAATAAAGCCTGCGATACCGCCGTTTTTCTGTACTTCTGCAACGATATGCAATGCCAGCGTTGTCTTGCCGGAAGCTTCCGGACCATAAATCTCAATGATCCTTCCGCGCGGAATGCCGCCAACACCTAATGCTTTATCCAGACTGATGGAACCGGTGTGGATCACATCTACATCCAGTGCCGTTTTATCTCCTAATTTCATGACGGAGCCTTTTCCATAATCTTTTTCGATTTTGGAAATAGCTGCATCCAGTGCTTTTAATTTTTCTTTATTATCCATTTTTTTCTCCTTCATTCGAATGCGAACTTATGTTCGCTTTTATCTTATTCTACTTTCAGACATTTGTCAATCACATTCCGATGAAAAACAAAAAAAGAGACACGCTTTTTGCGCATCTCTATCATAACATAGCCATTTCTATTACACTATTTCATAAATGTTAAGAATTTGTAAAGTCTTTCAGGATCTGATGAACAAGAGCCAGAACGCGGATCGTTGCTGCTTCCCGCACAAGATTACGGTCAAATCCGAAATTCATTTCCTTTACTATGGTTTTGCCACGAAAACTGACGGCAAAGAAGATATGACCGGCGTCTTCTCCATCCGGGCCGGCATATCCTGTTGTTGCAACTCCGACATCGCAGCCTGTCGCACGTATCACGCCTTCTGCCATCTCCTTAGCGCATTCAAAACTGACCGCGCTGTATTTTTTTATTGTTTCCGGGTCAACAAACAGACGATTTTGCTTTGATTCATCGCAATATGTGACAAGACTTTCTTTGAGCACATTGCTGGCACCCGGAACATTGATGAGCCGGGATGCGACCATCCCGCCAGTAAATGATTCTGCACAGGAGATATACAGATGTTTCGATTCCAGGTCGCGTACGACAACGTCTTCTATATCATCGTTTTCATCCATTGTATAAATATACTCACCTAATTCCGCCTGGATCTGATCCAGGACAGGCTGTATAAGGACCCTTCCTGCCTCTTCACTTTCTGCCATTGCCGTGACACGCAGATGAACCTGGGTCGTTTTTGCGTAAGGGGCTACGGTCGGATTGGTGCTGTTTAGAATGAGATCCTCAAGCCTTGTGGCTGCTTCACTTTCACCGATACCGATCAGTTTCACCATAACGGATACTATTTTTTTATTTGATCTGGAATCAAAATATGGAATACAGTATTCCTCAAACATCGGAACCAGTTCTTTAGGCGGTCCAGGCAGCAAAATAGCTGTTTTTCCGTTTTTCTCGATCAATATGCCCGGTGCTGTGCCATGATGATTGTACAGAGCCTTCTGCCCTTCCGGGATCATGGCCTGTTTGTAATTATTCTCAGTGATCTTGCGGCCGTAACGGTTCATTCGGGTAAGGAGTTCCTCTTTTGCCTTAGCATCTTCCACCAGTTTTAAGCCGAATGCCTTAGCAACAGTCTCCTTTGTCAGATCATCGGTCGTTGGTCCCAAACCCCCTGAAAAGATGATGCAGTCCGAACGGGATAAAGCCAGCTGAACAGTTTCTTCCAATCTTTCCGGATTGTCGCCAACAACAGTCTGATAAAAAACAGAAATACCATATTCCGCACATTTTTCGGACAGGTATTTCGCGTTTGTATTCAGGATATTGCCAAGTAAAAGTTCCGTACCTACACAAATAAACTCACAGGTCATTTCACTTGAAATCCTTTCCTGTTTTTATAGAAATAGTCGATCATGGATATGATAGTAAGCGCCAGTGCAATGTACATCACAACGATGGTTACGATATGATAGACAGTCCAGATGACCGGTGGAAACCCTTTCTCTGCTACCAGACGTTCCAGGTCAAAGGACATCATGATAAGCATGATCATCTGAAACGTTGTTTTCAGTTTTCCCCACATACTTGCGGCTAAAACGGTGCCATTTGCGGCTACGACAAGACGAAAACCGCTGATCGCAAATTCTCTGGCAAGGATAATAATACAGATCCAGACTGGAAGTCGACCAAGTGCGACAAAACAAACCATACCGGATACGACAAGGATCTTATCGGCTAACGGATCAGCAAATTTACCGAAATCAGTGACCAGATTGTATTTTCGCGCAATTTTTCCATCCAGAGAATCTGTAATAGATGCAAGGATAAAAATAACCATCGCAATATGACTGCTGAAGGAAAAGAAATCCGTCATCAGAAAGAAAACATAAAATGGAATAAAAATTAATCTCAAAATAGTAAGCTTATTCGGCAGATTCATAACGTTTTATCATCTCCCCATAAAGGTCATATGCATTAGCTGTCTTCACACGAGCTATGATCAGATCCCCGGTATTCAGGGACTCTTCTGCTTTTACATAAAAGAACCCGTCCACATCTGGTGCGTCCATCCTGGTTCTTCCAATATAAACATCCTCTTCCGGAAGATATCCATCGATCAGGACCTGCAATTCTCTTCCAATCTTATCATTCATGATCTCAAGAGATATTTGTTCCTGCAGGCGCATAATGTCGTCTTTCCTTTGTTCCTTGAGCGCCTCATCGATCTGATCTGGCATTTTTGCTGCAGGGGTACCTTCTTCCTGTGAATAGGTAAAAACGCCTAAATGATCAAATCTGGCCTCTTTCACAAAGGACATCAGAAGCTGATGATCATCTTCCGACTCAGATGGAAATCCTGTGATCAGAGAAGTCCGCAATGCTGCATCCGGCATGATCTCGCGGACACGTTTGATCGTCGCAAGTATGGATGCACGGTCTGTTTTCCTTCCCATTTTCTTCAGGATCTGGTCCGAAGCATGCTGGATAGGCATATCTATGTAATGGCAGATCTTTTTCTCTTTTGCCATGACCTGCAGGAATTCTTCCGTAATATCCTCCGGATAACAATACAGCAGACGGATCCATTCGATGCCATCGATCCGGCACAACTTTTGCAGAAATTCCGGAAGCATCTCTTTTCCATAAAGATCTTTTCCGTAAATAGAAGTTTCCTGCGCCACAAGGATCAGTTCTTTTACACCTTGTGCAGCCAGAGTTTCTGCTTCCTGCAGAAGGTTTTCCATGGGATAACTGGTATATTTCCCACGAATATAGGGAATAATACAATAGGTGCAGTATTTATTGCAACCCTCTGCTATTTTCAAAAACTCATAATGACCCGGCGTAGTAACGATCCGTTTGCCGGAAAAAACAGGTGTGACCTGCTCTTCTTCCGGCAGATGGCAGGCGGAAACGATTTCGGTCAGATCATTTGTTCCGATGTAAGCGTCAACTTCCGGAAGCTCTTTAATCAATTCCTCTTTATAGCGTTCCGGAAGACATCCGGATACAACTAGCTTTTTACATTTACCTTCTGTTTTCATTGCAGCCATTTCCAGAATGGTTTCAATGGATTCTGTCTTTGCATCATCAATAAAACAGCAGGTATTTACCAGGATCACATCTGCTTCATGTTCATCATCAGTAAAAGAAAAGCCGGCGTCTTCAAGAAACCCCAGCATTCTTTCAGAATCAACTCTATTCTTATCACATCCAAGTGATATCAGGAAAAGTTTATTCTTCCTCATCGTCATTATTTAAAATACGTACTTTCTGAGAATAGATCTCTTCGATAGCCGTAGATAATGGTTTTGCAGAAGGATCATCTACCAGTGCCTCTGCACCATCTACAAGCTGACGAGCCCGTTTGGAAGCAGCCATTACAATAGAATATCTGCTCTGGACAACCGGCTGTTCTCCATTTTCCACTTCGCTGTTTAAAGCGTCCATTAAATCAGTGTAAGACGGATGTAACATGTTTTCACTCTCCTTTGATTTTTTCAGAACGAACTATATTATGCAACATGTCAACAGATTTTTCAATATCTTCATTTATGATTACATAATCGTATTCCGGAACGAATTCCATCTCCTCCATGGCCCTTTGGATGCGTCTGTCAATTTCTTCCATGGTTTCTGTCCCGCGATGGATCAGCCGACGCTTCAATTCTTCCATATCCGGAGGCAGAACAAAGATCAAAACTGCTTCCGGAATCTTTTTGCGAACTTGAAAGGCTCCCTGCAGTTCAATCTCCAGGACAATATCTTTTCCTGCATTCAGCTGTTCTTCCACCCAGTCTTTTGGTGTGCCGTAGTAATTCCCGACGTATTGAGCAAATTCCAGCAGTTTTCCCTGACTGATACGGTCCTCAAACTCTTCTTTCGTAATGAAGAAATACTCCCGTCCATGCTCTTCCCCCTCCCGCGGTTTCCTGCTGGTAGCCGACACGGAAAGCACATAATCCGGATATTTCTCGAGCAGTCGTTTGCAAATAGTTCCTTTTCCCGCTCCGGAAAGACCAGAAACTACGACCAGTACACCTTTGTTCATAACTTCTCCTTTTTGTATGTTATTCGGCTATGTCACACATATCCTCTGCGCTCAGGATGCTTCGCATATTCGCTCGAGAATATGTGTG
>JAZNHY010000160.1:0-1706 GCA_045577235.1 Lachnospiraceae bacterium | reverse complement strand
ATCTTCACGAACGGGCTTCCCGGCAGGACTGCCGGTGCCGACTCATTTCGAGACGTTTCCTTTCAGCTTGTTCCGAGACCTTCCCACGGCCACAACTCCAGTGGAGCGGTACCGTAGCGGGACGGATGGGTTTTCTCACCTCCTGTTCTGCGACAGATTGGGTTGTCGGATCTCCGCGCAGACGGGCGCCGGACCTGGAAACCGACGAATCAAAGGTTCCTTTCGCCGCACGCCTTGTCACAGTGCGGAGATTCCGATATAATAGTTTGCCGAACAATTTGTTAAAACATTTTGTTCTAAAGCCCTATCCTGCCGATCGGCAAACGAAGTGCCGCCGGAGGCATGGAAGGACTTATGCAGCGCATTCCCATTTCTGTTCATGAAGTTGAAAACAGAAATGGATGAATGTCGCGCTTGCGTTTTATGAAAAGCAGGCTGTTTCATCCATCGTTCTGTCGCCTGCGGCTCGGAACGATGGGAAACTGCTGCATCAGACCTACCTGCGGTTTTTAACACCTGGTACAAAAACCGGGTTAGGTCTTCAAGGCATATCCGGAGCGTCTGTCAACACTTTTCCGGATGTGCTTTTTCGGCGTTATTGATGGTAAGCCCATTCACCTCATTCAAGTTCCATTCGGAAAACGCTACAGCAGAAATAGTGAGCTGCCCACTTTTTCCGAATCGTTGTTAGTTGACATTATACATATATTGTATTACACTGCATTACAAGGAGGTGATTATTATGGCCAATGTCTCCATTCGTATGGAAGATACTCTGAAAAAGCAAACAGAAGCAATTCTCGATCAGCTCGGAATGAATATGTCTACCGCTGTCAATATCTTTGCGAAAGCGATCGTCCGAGAGCAGGGCATCCCGTTTTCTCTGAAGATCGATCCGTTTTATTCTGACTTCAATCAGGCCATCCTTCATCAAACGATTGCTGCGTATGAATCCGGTCAATCCACTCCCGTGATCAAATCCATGAAGGAACTGGAGGAAATGACCGAGAATGAATAATGTTCTCTTTTTACCCCAGGGCTGGGACGATTATCTGTACTGGCAAAAGCAGGATAAACGAACGGCCAGGAGGATCAATCAACTGATCGAAGATTCCCGGCGAAGTCCTTTCTCCGGGATCGGAAAACCTGAGCCACTGAAACACAACTGGTCGGGTTGGTGGAACCGCAGAATCGACGACACTCACCGTCTGGTTTATAAGGTGGAAAAGGATCATCTTGTTATCGCGGCCTGCCGTACTCATTACGGTTATTGAAGTCTGTATGTTTTTCATTGGCACTTCCGTTTTCGTCAGCATTCGGCAAATCCGGGGTTTTTTTTGCACGCCAAAATGCGGTGTCTGTTGAACACCGCTAAAGCTTACCAATATCCATCATCAAAACCGTTCCCTTGCCCAGTCTGTGACCGGATCTTTGACCCAATCCGCTACCAGATTCTTGATCTGATCTCTGACCAAACCTGCAAACGATTCCGCGATCCATTTTATGAAACAATCTGCGGACGGTCCTGTGAGCCATTCCATGGCCCGCTCTCCGTCTCCTTCGGTCAAAACCGGCAGATCCCCGGATCCCTGCAAAAAACTGTCCGGCGAGAGAGTCAGAAGCTAAACAGGCAATACCCCCCCCGAAATTACAGCTACTTGCATTTTTAATAATGCTGCTGTATCTCATCATCATTCTCCTGATCA
>JAZNHY010000159.1:0-3845 GCA_045577235.1 Lachnospiraceae bacterium | reverse complement strand
TTCCCTGCAGATCTCGTTCATCCGTCCGGCCAGGTTAAAGTCCAGCGTATAGACGACAAACTCCATCTTCGGGTTCAGTTTCAGGAGACATTCCATCTCCTGTTCCATGCTGGCAGAGCCAACAAGCATGGTCGTGTCCGGGATCGGCAGTCCTTTCATCGATTCATCATCCACATGATCAATGATGGTGATGTTGTTGACGCCGAACAGGTTCACGTTATCTTCCAGCGTTTTGCCATCGCGCTTGTTGTATTCCACAGCGATGATGGAGCCTTCTCCATTATGAAGAGCAGCCTCTATGGCGATGGATTCTGCAGAAATGATACAGAGGTTCTTGCCTTCCGTGATCTCCATCTTGGAAAGGATCACGGCACGGATCTCGGAACCAACGTAGTGAACGGAACCGGAGGCAAATACCTGGTTGTCCATACCAAATTTGTAGGTATTGCGTGCCTTCGGATTAACGATCAGCATGCCGGCCGATGCATTGATACCGCGGTTGATCATATCGTAGACTTTGTTTTCCTTGATAGGACCGGATGGATCGGAGCCCTCGTTGTAAACGACGGTGCACTCGCCAAGTCCGGCATTGAACATCCGATAAAAAATATCTGGATGACCAGCCTCTGTAAACACCAGCACATGCCGGTGCGATTCCACGGTAGGGATCAGGTTTTTGTTTTTCCTGGTGATGTCCAGAATCTTAACTTTCTCCAGATCCACATCGTAGTTATCGTTGAAATAATTCAGCCAGTCTAATATATGCGTGTTGGTAAAAAGATTATTTGTATTCATGACCATTCTCCTAAAACAGTGCGCGATGCGGCACGCGCATATTTCATTACTATAATACCATAAAGGAACATAGTGGAAAACTTTTTTGTGATTTCACTGTTCTTGCAAGAAACAATCGTCCGTGATACGATGCGCAAAAGAAATGAGAAAGAGAGGATAATAAATGGATTTTCTGCCAAAGAAAAAACTGGGATTTGGCTTGATGAGACTGCCTTTGCTCGATAAAACCAAGGCAGATGATGTGGATTATGAACAGGCAAAGCAGATGGTGGACTATTTTCTGGAAAACGGGTTCACTTATTTTGATACCGGCCTGATGTATATGGGATCCAAATGTGAGGAGATCACAAAAAAGATCCTGGTCGACCGTCATCCGCGGGACAGCTATGCCCTGGCGGCCAAACTGCATGCAGACTATTTTGACTCGTTGGAAGGAAGAGATGAAGTCCTGCAGAGCCAGCTGGAAAAGACAGGCGTAGACTATTTTGACTATTATCTGATCCACGGCATCGAACAGAATCTGCTGAAGAAGTACGATCAATTCGACTGCTTTCACTGGATCGCAGAGAAAAAAGAGCAGGGCGTGGCAAAACACATCGGCTTTTCTTATCACGATACACCAGAGCTGTTAGACGAACTGCTGACAGATCATCCGGAGATGGAATTTGTTCAGCTGCAGCTTAACTATCTGGACTGGGAGAGCGAGTGGGTGCAGGCCCGCAGATGCTATGAAGTCTGCGTGAAACATAACAAGCCGGTCGTTGTCATGGAGCCGGTCAAGGGCGGCACGCTGGCTAATATGCCGGAAGAAGCTGCATCAGTTCTGCGGCAGAAGGATCCGTCGATGTCATTGGCCAGCTGGGCGATTCGCTTTGTGGCGAGTCTGGAAAATGTCATGCTGGTATTGTCCGGTATGAGTGACATGGAGCAGATGAAAGATAATACTTCTTATATGACAGACTTTGTGCCGCTCACAGAAGAAGAAAAAGAGGCCTGCTTTAAGGCAACAGCAATCATCAACAGCCAGACGGCCATTCCGTGCACCGGATGTTCCTACTGTACAGAAGGGTGCCCTAAGCAGATCCCGATCCCGAAATACTTTTCTCTTTACAATGAGGACAAACGGGAGGATCTGTCGCAAAAAGGCTGGACGATCAATATTACAAACTATGAATTTTTGACAGAGAAGTTTGGAAAAGCAAGCGACTGTGTAGAGTGCGGCCAGTGTGAGAGCATTTGCCCGCAGCATCTTTCAATCATTGATTATCTGAAAGATGTGGTCAAGCATTATGAGGAGATGGAATAAGATAATGGACAAACAGGAAATACTGATCAATCGTGTCTATAAACATTTTAAAGGCGACTACTATCTGGTGGTGGATTTTGCACGCCATTCCGAGACGGATGAAACATACGTTGTTTACCGGAGACTGTACGGGGACGGAAGCCTGTGGATCCGCCCGTACGATATGTTTGCAAGCGAAGTGGATCACGAAAAATATCCGGATGTCAAACAGAAGTACCGCTTTGAGCTGCAGGAGATTGAAAGCGTAGCGAAATAACTTAGAAGCAAAGGAACTAAGCAGCAGGGAACAGAAGTGGAACAGTCAGGAATGCAGGACTATCAGAACATTGATGTCCGCATGAAAACGCATATCGTGCGCGTCGTGAATGATGAAGCGCTGATGCAGGCTATGAATGAAGGAAAACACAGAGCCGCGCGGCAGCTTGCGCAGAAGATCCGCGAGGATTATCAGCAGCAGTTCGGCGAGGAACTGCAGATCAGTATGCGTTCCCTGGCCTGTGAGATCTACTGGCATTATTATGTTCTGAAAAAGGCAATTGCCATTGAGCAGCGGTTTGGCAAAAAGAAAATTACAAGCTGGCTGATCCGGCATATCGATGTAAGCGACTGTGGAGAAAAGAAAGAAGACACCAACCGCTGGGTGTGGGATCTGCTGTCGATCATATTCTAAAAATATTCCCCTCATCCATGTGGTGAGGGGATTGTCGTTTTAGTCGAATAATGTTCTTGCTTTTGGATAATGCAGCACAGGTCCTTCCAGGCAAACGTAAGTCTCGTTGATCTTGCAGTGACCGCATTTGCCAACAGCACAGCTCATCTTTCTCTCAAAGGAGACCCAAATCTTATCTTCTGGTACACCTAACTTCATACATTCTAAAGCAGAGAAGTGCATCATCGGCGGCGGGCCGACGATTGCCACATTGTAATTATCTCCGAAAGAATCAAAAGGAACTTTGCTGATATGCGCCGTTACCATACCGGTTTCAAAGCCTGGCGCCTCTGATGCATCAAGCGTGTAGATCGTGTGGAATTTCTCTGCCTTCGACCATTTTTCACGCTCTTCATTAAACAGTGCGCCGCTGACATCCTTAAAACCGGAGATCAGATACAGTGATGCGATCTGATCCGGGTTGTTATAGAAATAGTTCAGTGTGGTCCGAACCGGTGCCAGTCCGGTACCGCCGCTGATGATCAGAAGATGATGATCTTCTCCGGCAAACGTTTCTTCCACCGGCCACCAGTGTCCGTAAGGCCCGCGGAGGAACAGTGTGCTGCCTTCGCGCAGATCAAAGACACCCTGCGTCAGCCGCCCGACTTTCCGGATGGTAAATTCCACGTAGCCTTCGCCTTTTCCGCTGATGGAGATTGGTGCTTCGCCAACCTTTGGAATGGAGAGCATGCAGAACTGTCCATTGTGTGTTGGTTTATCGAAAGCCACACGGAAGGTGAACTCTGCCTGTGTCTCATGCGTTACGCTTAAAATCTTGTGTGGCTCCGGTTTCATAATATTGACCATAGTTTCGAATTGTTGTTGTTCGTTCATTTATTTCTCCAGTTTTTCTATTTCCTTTGTCAGGCCGTTGACGGTATCAAAGAAGGAAATCTGCCGCGGGCACCGCATATCGCATCTTCCGCAGCCGACGCACATGTTTTCCTTGCCGAACCGTGCGGCAAAATCGTAAAACTTGTGGAAGACTTTAAACCGCATGTTGGCACCCTGTGTTTTCCGGGAACGTGCGCCGCC
>JAZNHY010000158.1:0-3074 GCA_045577235.1 Lachnospiraceae bacterium | reverse complement strand
CTGACAACAGCCTCCTGCACCTGATCCAGAGCCTCGAGCGCCTTCTTCACGGTGTTCTCGCAATGGTTGCACATCATGCCTTCGATTGTAATAGTTTTTGTCATAGTAGTTCCTCTTTCTATACTTTTGTTGGTAGTTTTGTTTTCGTTAGTAGTTTCCGATGTGTCTGAGGCACCCGGGATCTGCGCCTGTTTGCGCCGTTTCTTGTCATGTGATGGGTCGTGGATTTTAGTCAGATTCAATCGAAGTGCATTCATGACCACACAGAAGCTGGAGATACTCATGGCTGCGGCGCCAAGCATCGGATTCATCGTGATGCCGAGCGACACGTAAACGCCGGCCGCTGCCGGAATCAGCAGAACATTGTAGATCAGCGCCCAGAACAGGTTCTCCACAATGTTGCGGTAAGTGCGCCGGCTCAGCCGGATCGCTGCGGCCACATCCAGCAGGCTGCTCTTCATGAGCACGATGTCTGCTGCGTCAATGGCCACGTCCGTGCCCGCGCGTATGGCGATGCCCGTGTCCGCCCGCGTCAGTGCCGGTGCGTCGTTGATGCCGTCGCCGACCATCGCTACTTTGCCAAATTCCTTCAGGCGACGGATCTCGCTCTCCTTGCCGTCCGGCCGGACGCCCGCGATCACCTCGTCCACGCCAGCAATGCGCCCGATCGCGCGCGCCGTGCGCTCGTTGTCACCTGTTAGCATTACAACATGAATCCCCATATTTTGCAATTGCTTTATGGCCTCCGCGCTGTCTTCCTTGATGGTGTCCGCGACCGCGATGATGCCCAGCAGCGCTCCCCCTTTGGCGAAGAACAGCGGCGTCTTGCCATCTTCCGCCAGCTGGTCAGCCTGTGCTTTAAGGTTTTGCGGCAAGGATGTCTGGGTTTGGATGAAAGCCTCGTTGCCCGCGGAAAGTTTGTACTCGCTCAGAACTGCGGTCAAGCCGTTGCCCGGAAGTGCCTGGAAATCAGCCACTTCCCTTGCGATGATGCCCCGCTCTTCTGCCAGCCTGATAATAGCTTTGGCCAGAGGATGCTCGCTCTTTTGCTCTAACGCGTAAGCCATTTCCAACAGCTCCTGCTCCGTCACACCTTCCGATGGCAGGATGTCGGTGACCTGCGGTTCCCCGCTGGTGATGGTGCCGGTTTTATCCAACGCAACGATTTGCACATTGCCGGCTTCCTGCAGTGCTTCTGCGTTTTTGAACAGGATGCCGTTCCGCGCGCCGAGGCCGTTGCCTACCATAATGGAAACCGGCGTTGCCAGGCCCAGTGCACATGGACAGCTGACAACCAGCACGCAAATGCCGCGCGCCAGTGAGAAGCCAACCGTCCTTCCGATAATCAGCCAGACAATGATCGTTACAACCGCGATGCCGATGACGGCTGGCACAAAGACAGACGAAATCTTATCCGCCAGCCTTGCGACCGGAGCCTTGGTAGCGGCTGCATCGGTGACCATCTGGATGATCTGTGAGAGCGTGGTGTCCTCGCCGACTCTGGTTGCTTCGCATTTCAGGAACCCGGACTGGTTCAGGGTTGCAGATGATACTTCATCGCCAGGCTCCTTATCCACTGGGATACTTTCGCCGGTCAGCGCAGCCTCGTTGACCGCACTGCTGCCTTCGATGACGCGCCCAACCACTGGGATATTTTCGCCAGGGCGGACTACGAAAATATCGACTTTATTGACTTCGTCCACGGAAACCGTCAACTCCGCTCCATTGCGGATGACGTTAGCCGTTTTCGGTGCCAGCTTCATCAGACTCTTTAGAGCGTTAGTGGTCTTGCCTTTGGAATATGCCTCCAGCATCTTGCCCACCGTGATCAGCGTCAGGATCATGGCGGCCGATTCAAAGTAGAACTCATCCATGTACCTCATGACGGCTTCATGATTTCCATCCGTCATCGCCCTGGACATGGCAAATAACATGACTGTGGAATAGCCGAACGCCGCGGTCGCGCCAAGCGCGATCAGCGTGTCCATGTTTGGTGCACCATGGAAAAGGCTTTTAAAGCCGCTAATGAAAAACTGCTGATTGATCACAAGGATGATGGCCGACAGCAAAAGCTGCAGCAGCCCCATAGCGACGTGGTCGTTCTCCATGAAAGGCGGAAGCGGGAAGTTCAGCATCATGTGTCCCATAGAGAAGTACATCAATATAATGAGGAAGATGACAGAAACGATCAGACGCCTCCTGAGTTTTGGAGTCTCGTGATCTTTCAGTACTTCTTCCTGCTCAGCCAGGCGAGCCAATGCACTGCCGGATTTTCTGGCGCTTGCGCCTGCTGCATTGCTGCCAGCTGCGCCACTTGCGCCGCCGGCTCCCATTAAGGATGCGCCATAACCAGCATCCGTTACTGCCTTGATAATGGCGGCTGCAGATGCCGTTCCTTCCACACCCATTGTATTGGTAAGGAGGCTGACCGTACAGCTTTCAACCCCTTCTACTTTCGATACTGCTTTTTCCACACGATTCTGGCATGCCGCACATGTCATGCCCGTGACTGCGTATTTCTCCATAATGTCCCTCTATTTCATGAGTTTCTGTAGTGTACAGACCAGTTCGTTCAGCTTATCATCATTGCCTTCGCGGATGTCATCTGCTACGCAGCTGCGGATGTGATTAGCAAGCAGTTCTTTTGTAAAACTGTTTAACGCACAGTTGGCTGCCGATACCTGGTTTAAGATATCGATGCAGTAAGCATCTTTTTCCAGCATTCCCTTGATGCCGCGGATCTGCCCTTCCACACGATTCAGCCGGTTGATGAGATCCTTATACTCTTTCTCGGAACGTTCCTTAGTGCGGCAGCAAGCCGGACAAGCTTCGTTTTCTTTAACTGATTCTGACATTTCTTTTACAGATGTTTGTTTTTTCTTTTCCATATCAAGCCTTCCTTATTGCGGTTTTATTACGTTTATATGTTTTAGTTGCTGTTAATCTTCTTACAATTTTATTATTTTTCAGCAAAGTTATTTCCAGGTAACTATATACCCCATAGGGGTATCTGTCAAGTCGCCCCATTTCAATTCTTCAAGTTGGTCTCGTTTCTTTTTTTAAGGTTGCGCTCG
>JAZNHY010000157.1:0-4898 GCA_045577235.1 Lachnospiraceae bacterium | reverse complement strand
CCCTATACCTATCAGTGGCAGATCTGGGATGAGAAGCATCAAAAGTGGGTGGACCTGCCCGGCTTTACAGATCCGACCCTGAACCGCAAGGACATCGAGAAGAAGTGGGACGGCTGCAGGTTCCGCTGCGTCGTGACCGATGCCGAAGGTACGCAGATCATCAGCCAGGAGGTTACCCTCACCGTGCGCGACGGGGTCGATACCGGCGATCACAGCAACCTGCCGCTGTACCTGGCTGTGGCCCTCGCGGCGCTGGCCTTGCTGTGGTGGATGCGCAGGAGAACAGCGTAAATCCACAGGACCTGCTCATCACACGCGTCAGGGGTTCATGGACACTACGAAGCCGCCTATAATGTCATATTACAGGCACGCTATAATGTTCGACTACGGAAGGGCATGCCTACGAGGATCTTTACAGGATCACTTGTCCCACGCTGATTATCGGCGGCAATGATGATAAAACTGTGGGCATCAAGGCATCCTACGAAATGAAAGAGCGGATAGCCGGAAGTGAGCTGTATGTGTATCCCGGTTTAGGTCATGCCGCCTATGAAGAAGCCAGGGATTTCAATCAGCGAGTATTTCACTTTTTGAGCGGGACAGCAGTATGACCACAATAGAGGGCACCCTCTTGGAAAGCCTCTTGTATAAGGATTAAAACTGTGTTCTTTACGAGAGGCAAAAGCAGATACTGGATACGCTTGTATGCTAATGAATCAGAAATGCAGCAGGTTTTCGATGAGAAAGTTGATGGAAAGGAATAGACCGTTATATGACAGTGACCAAAAACAGGCAGACGAACGACACAGTGCTCAGGATGGCGAAGGCCGCGTTTCCGAATAAGCGGGTGATGGGTATAAAAGAACTGGACGACGGATTTTGTAACGTCACCTATGATATTTCCTTTGACGACGGAAGTGAGAGCATATTGAAGATCTCCGCCGCCGACAGAAGTGGAAATACCTCCAATGAAATTAACCTGATGAGCGCTGAAGTAGAAGCAATGAAGCTGGTCTGTGACCGTCACGCGGCACACGTGGCTGAAGTCCAATATTATGATACCACACGGGAGATATGCAGCAGCGATTATTTCTTCATGGAAAAAATACAGGGTGACAACTATCATGCTGTGAAAGGACAATTGCCTGAAAGCACTGTGGAACAAATTAACAGGGAAATCGGAGAAATTAGTCGGCGACTGACGAAAATCACGAACAGTGAATTCGGATTCCTCGGCGACAAAAGGAGATACCTTTCGCTGTATGACTTTACCAAGGTCATGCTTGAAAACCTGCTCCATGATGCGACACGTAAAAAAGTGGATATTGTTTACCAGGCGAAGGACTTTCTTAACAGGCTGGATAGGGACAAACCGGCATTTGACGGGATTATGCCTGCCACCCTGGTCCATTGGGACATGTGGGAGGGAAATGTGTTTGTCCACAACGGGCATGTCTCCGGCATCATCGACTGGGAAAGAGCTATGTGGGGAGAAGCCTTTATGGATGACCGGTTCAGATATCACAGTTGAAATAAAAGCTTTCTGATGGGATTTGGCCAAACCGCCTTTACCGGCGATGAGATATAACGAATACGATGGTACGATATTATCCTTTATCTGACGATGATGATCGAGGTCTATTATAGGGAGTATGAGACCGAAAGCCAGCATTTCTGGGCAAAAGACAAACTGATGACCATCTGGTCAGATGATGCTTCTTTCTGACAAGCTATGACTATCCGATTAAAACCGCAATACTTTTGATGTGATTTAACCTGTTGTGGGGCTTGTTCAAGTCTCTTAACCATTTCTAATCTGCTTCATGAACCCGATCTAGTGCCTCATTTGCTTTTTCGTACGCTCTATCTGCCTGATAAAAAGCATCATCGGCCTTATCAAAGGCTTCATTTGCGCGATCAAAAGCTTCCTCTGATTTTCCGTATGCCTCATCTGCACGCTTATACGCTTTATCTGATAGTTGCTTGCTTTCCTCCGCCGCTTGGAGTACTTTCCGAATAAGCTTCGTTTGTTTGGTAACGAGCTTTTCGAGATGTTGGTGATATTGCTCAACAAAGAACAAGTTAATTGCTTCCTTCAAGGTATCTGCGCGACCTAGGTGCAAAAAGCTAATCAGGCTTTCTATGCATTCCCTGGTTTTTAGTGATTTATCAAGCAGTGTATCTGCCTCGATGCTTTCCTTTAATTCCTCAGAATTCTTGAGATATACTTTTTGCCTGTTTATATAGTCATCCATTTCAGATTGGACTATCTTTTCTTCCTCTGCTCTAACATTTTCCCGCTGCTCAGAAAACTCTTCGTAGTATTTATCTTCGAATTCATTATATTGCTTCAAGTATGCGTTATACTCGTCCAGGTCCGGGATCTCGCAGGGTGTCTGCTCTCCATGCTGATATTAAAGTATTTTTCCACTGATATTCCTCAAATGCTATTGCCAATTTTACTGTAAAACTTTGCTTTATCCCGTTATCAATGGGTAACTATATACCGTGTTAATGAGGCGCAGTTTTCAGCGGCAGCCTGTTCGAACTCAACATAGGACATCTCTTCTGAATCATCCGCCTTATCTGAGATTGCGCGGATAATCACAAAGGGCACCCCGTTTAGACTGCAGACTTGTGCAATCGCGGCACCTTCCATTTCACAGCACAAACCACCGACGGAGGAAATGATGGAATCCTTCTGCTCACGGGAGGCAATGAACTGATCGCCACTGCACACGCGACCTTCAAAAACATGGACCTCCGGCGCAGCAGCCTTTACAGCTGCCATTGCACGGGCGCGCAATTCTTCATCTGCGGGAAATACCGACTTCTCGCTATCTGGGATCTCGCCGCGTGTATATCCCAGCGCTGTCACATCCATATCATGCTGCACGGCCTCTGTGGATACAACGATATCTCCAATATCAATGGCAGCGTCAAGAGAACCGGCAACCCCAGTATTGATGATTTGATCAACCCCAAAGCGGTCGATCAGGATTTGAGTACAGGCCGCCGCATTTACCTTTCCCACGCTGCATTTCACAACAACCACATCTGCGCCGTCGAGCTTGCCTTCACAAAACTCCATTCCTGCGATGGTATTGATTCTCTTCTCATCCAGTGCCTCCTTCAGAGAATTGACTTCCTCATCCATTGCGCCGATGATTCCGGTCTTGGCCGTTTCCTTCACGTCTGTTTCCGCGAAACAGGAGGACGTGAACACAATCATCAGCAAAACAATAGCAACTGCCGTAAGGCAAATTATCTTCTTTTTCATCGTACACTTTTTCCTCCTGCAAGGTCGTAATTGTGCAAAGGAAACGCTGAACAAATCGAGCATATTTACCGAAGGCCAGCAGAATCCCGGTTTTTTCGGTATTCAACCCAACCAATGTGCCCGATATGAGTGTAATCAGCCTGCGGGCGACCGCAATCGGCGCTTTTCAGCACGTTTTTCCCCGAAATCAGGCACAATGCGCCCCTATAAACTCAGCTGTGCGTCCGGAGCGTATGCATTGCACCAGATTGGCACTGGCGAACAGGGCAAAGAAGCGGTTCATGTTCTTTGCGATTCCACGGTAGACCACCTTCGCGTATCCGAATTGCCGCTTGACGATCAGGAATACGTGTTCGACTTTGCAGCGCACGGAGGACTTGCGGTTCTCGATCATTCTGTCCCACTGGATTCCCCTGTAATCTTCAGGCATTTTGATTCGAGACGGCTTGCAGTTGATGCGGAATTCGATATCCTTGAGGTGTTCATCTCCGGATATTTCCTCCCGTTTCTCTACCCCGGTATATCCGGAATCGCCATAACAGACAGTATCGTCCTCACGGAGCAGATTGGCCGTTTCATCGATGTCATGTACGTTGGCCGCTGTGCCGGTGATCGTATGGACATATCCACTTCCGGCGTCCACACCGGCATGGACCTTCATGCCATGGTACCATTGGTTCCCTTTCTTTGTCTGATGCATCTCAGGATCACGCTTGCCTTCCCGATTCTTCGTTGAACTCGACGCGGCTATGATCGTCGCATCGACGATGGTACCGCCGCGCATCATCAGACCCGCAGCTTCCAGCCGTTCGCCGATATCCTTGAACAGTGCTTCGCATATGTTATGTCTCTCCAGCAGATGCCGGAATTTCAGCAGTGTGGTCGCATCCGGTACCTGCTCCTCCAGAAAGTTGATCCCCAGAAACCTCTGGAAGGCATAGATATCGTGGATGGCGTCCTCAAGCCCTTCGTCTGATACATTGAACCAGATCTGCAGAAGGTACATCCTCAGCATGATCTCTATCCCTCGCGGTGGGCGCCCGCGCTTTCCCACAGGATAGTATGGCGCGATCTTCGCAACCCAGCTCCCCCATGGAATGATCGCATCCATTCCCCGCAGAAACTTCTCTTTCTGGGTGACTTTCTTCCTGCCGCTGTATTCTACATCGCTGAACGTCATCTGGCCCATACGCTCTCCTCGCATTCCCTGCATCCGTTCTGATTACAGTATACCATATGCTGTTCAGTTTGTAGCTGTTTCGATCGATTAAATCAGTGTTTCCCAAAATAAAGCATATCCGTTTGCAATACTCTTTATTATTATATCACAAGAATCCTGCAAAAGGAAGTATTTTCAGATTTTCCTTTGAACATACGTGGCTGTGGCTTTCTGGCGATCCGGCCCGCGTCCCTTTCGTGTGCAGTTCTTTCAGCAGACCGATTCCATTATGATTTGATTCCATTTTTCACTGATATGCTAGAGTGTGTTTCTAAATGGAAGGAGATGCAGTTTCGAGTGGATTTGACTGCATTTCAAGGCGCTTTTCCGCAGCTTTAGTGGACCCTAAGGCAAGGAAAAGCAACACAGAAATGCAGTCAAAGGCGCCGAAAATGCACT
>JAZNHY010000156.1:0-15329 GCA_045577235.1 Lachnospiraceae bacterium | reverse complement strand
GGGAACCCGCTTCAAAATGCTTCAGAACAAGTGCGTGCTGGTTGTTCCTGATGACAACCCGGCAGGCCTTACATCTTTTGACGACCTGAAAGCAGCATTTGATGGACCAGAGTTTCTGTTTGCAAAGGGCGGTGCAGAAGTACCGGTTGGCGAATACACTACCGCTATTTTTGAATACCTCGGTATTGATGAGACAGCTGTAGAAAGCAAGATCAATTACTGTGAAAACGTAAAAGCAGTTCAGGCAGCAGTGAAAGAAGCAGCGACCCAGGCAGGTGTTGTTTATGCAACTGATGCTTATTCTGCAGGCTTGAAAGTCATTGATACAGCAACCGATGAAATGACAGGCAAAACTGTCATTTATCCGGCAGCTCAGATCACCACTGGAGAAAATCCGGATGCAGCAGCTGCATTCATGGAGTTCATGATGACGCCGGAAGCAGCTGCATGCTTCGAAGAAGTTGGTTTTACTGTACTGAAATAAGAAAGGATCGATTATGGACCTGTTTCCACTCTGGAATTCCATCCGGATCGCATTGATCAGTTCAATCATCGTTTTCTTTCTGGGGATACTGGCAGCATATTATATTGCAAAGCTTCCCCGGATCATTAAAGGCATCCTGGATGTCATCTTGACACTGCCGTTGGTTCTGCCGCCTACAGTCGTGGGCTATATGATGCTCAGGCTGGTCGGAACACGTTACCCACTCGGACAGTTTTTGAAAAACGTGTTTGATCTAACGGTCCCGATGAAATGGTGGTCCGCGATCCTTGTTACTGTTATTGTGATTTTCCCTCTGATGTATCGGACGACCCGGGCGGCTTTCGAAAGTTTTGACGAGACGCTCGGGTTCGCTGGGAAAACACTCGGCTTATCAAATACATATATCTTTTGGAGAATTCGTATGCCGTTCTGCCGGCAGGGGATCATTGCCGGCACTGTGCTTGCCTTTGCTCGGGCGTTGGGCGAATATGGTGCCACTAGCATGATTGCAGGCTACATAAAGGGCAAGACGGCAACCATTTCCACAACGGTCTATGCGCTGTGGCGGGACGGCCATGATGCGGAAGCCTTTAAATGGGTTTTGATCAACATTGCAATTTCAGCTGTAGTCCTGCTGGTCGTCAATCTGCTGGAACGAAAAGAAAAAGCAAGGAGGATTCAGGCATAATGGCACTCTTTGTGGATATTGAAAAAAAATTAGCTTCGTTTGATCTGCGGATGAAATTTGAAATGCAGAATGAAGTGTTAGCGCTTCTGGGAGGATCCGGCAGCGGTAAAAGCATGACATTAAAATGCATCGCCGGCATTGAAAAACCAGATAAAGGCAAGATCATCCTGGACGGACGTGAGCTGTTTAATTCTGAAAAGCACATTAATCTGAAACCACAGGACCGCGGCGTTGGTTATCTGTTTCAGCAATATGCGCTGTTTCCAAATATGACGGTGTATCAGAATATTGCCTGCGGCGTAAAAGGGGCAGCGAAAAGAGCCGGAGCAGAAAGAGGCGGAAAATGCATCTCAAAAAACGATAAAGAAAAAATGATCCTGGATATTATCGATCTGGTGCATCTGAACGGATTGGAAGAGAAAAAACCAAAACAGATCTCCGGTGGGGAACAGCAGCGTGTGGCCTTGGCCAGGATCCTGGTCAATCAGCCGGATGCCCTTCTTTTGGATGAACCATTTTCTGCACTGGATGCTTCTCTGCGAAAAAACCTGGTACGCGAAACGTATAAATTGATGAAAGATTACGGGAAATCTGTTATATTTGTTACACATGACCAGAAAGAAGCGTTCCGGCTCAGCGAGAGCGTTGCGCTGATCGAACAGGGTGAGATCACCCGCATGGGTAAAAAAGAAGATATTTTCGAAAAGGTCATGATTGAGAATTACCGGATACGGGAGGAAACAGAATAATGTTTGTTTCAATCGAAGAAGGCAGAAACCTCATCATAGATGCAGTTGTGCCGGTAGAAACGGAACAGATCCCATTGGGCATGGCATACGGCAGAGTACTGGCAATGGATGTCATTGCAGAAGACGATGTGCCGGCATTTGACCGTTCTCCTTTGGACGGCTATGCGTTCCGTGCAGAGGATGTAAAGGATGCAGGGAAAGAAACACCCGTTACACTGAAAGTGATCGACTATATTCCGGCAGGTGATGTCTCTCACACACCGGTTACGGAAGGGACGGCTGTCCGTTTGATGACAGGTGCACCAATCCCGGAAGGGGCTGACTGTGTCTGCAAATATGAGGAGACTAATTTTACCGATACAGAAGTTACGATCTTTCAGTCAGGAAAACCGGGCGACAACATCATCCGCAGAGGAGAAGATGTTGTCAAAGGTACGGTTCTGGCGGAAAGCGGTACGGTGATCGATGCAGGTCTGATGGGAACACTGGCCGGGCAGAATATAGAGTCACCAAAGGTTTATAAGCAGATCACAGCAGGCATTATTGCGACAGGCAGTGAACTGGTACCTGTTGGACAGACACCAGGGCCTGGCATGATCATTGATACCAACGAATATACTCTGACGGGAGCCATGGAACGACTGGGCTTTCTGGTCAGAAGATACGGGATCGTGGATGATACGGAGGAAGCGATTGCCGATGTATTGGAGAAAGCACTGGGAGAGTGCGAGCTGGTATTGATCACAGGCGGTGCTTCGGTTGGAGATTTTGATGTGACGCCGGCCGCCATGGAGAAGATCGGGATCAAACTGCTTTTCCAGGGAGTAGATATGAAACCGGGAAAAGCATGTGAATATGGCGTTCGTGACGGGAAGCTGATCTGTGGCCTGTCCGGACATCCATCCTCCTCATTGACCAACTTGCTGTTAGTGGGACTGGCAGGGATCAGGAAAATGAGCGGAATCAAAGACTATCTTCCAAAAGCAATCGATCTGGAAGTAGATAGTGAGTTTACGAAAACAAGCAAAAATGACAGGGTGGTCCGGGGAACGCTTGTGATAGAAGACGGCGTGGCAAAGATCCGTATGCCAAAAGGGCAGGGAAATGTCATGATCAGTTCGACTATTGGGAGCGATCTAGTTGCGGTGATCCCTGGAGGCAGTGGCCCATTGCAAAAGGGCGCAAAGATTAAAGGGAATCTGGTATGAAAAAGATTAACGTAGAAGAAGCGATCGGCATGGAACTCTGTCATGACATCACGGCAATCCGGGATGGTTTTAAAGGGGCAGAATTTAAGCGCGGTCATATCATAACAGAAGAAGATATTCCAAGGCTTCTGAACCTGGGCAAGAAGCAGATCTTTGTCTGGGAAGAAAATGCCGGGGAAATCCATGAAGAGGAAAGTGCAATCCGTCTGGCTGCAATGGCACCGGTAGATGGTGCCCAGTGGACAGGCCCGTCGGAAGGAAAAATGATGCTGACAGCAAAGCAGCGCGGGATGTTCCGGGTGGATAAAGAACTTCTGGCTGCGGTCAATTCGATTGGGGATATTACGTTCACTACGATCGCGGACCATTATCCGGTAGAAGAAGGGGACCGCATCGCATCTGTTCGTATCGTACCGCTGGTCACAAAAGAAGAACAGATCATTCAGGCGGAAGCTTTGTGTAAAGACAGAAATCTTCTGGACCTTAGACCATATAAAGAAATGAAGACCGGCATCATCATCACCGGGTCCGAGATTTACAATGGACGGATCCAGGATAAGTTTGAACCGGTGATTCGGAAAAAGCTGGAGCAATATCCGGCAGAGATATTAGGTGTGACCATCTGCGATGACGACCTGGAGATGATCCTTTCTGCATCGCAAAGCTATCTGGATCAAGGAGCTGATCTGATCATTTATTCCGGCGGCATGAGTGTGGATCCGGATGATCTGACCCCAACTGCCATCAGGCAGCTTTCGGATGCTTTTGTCACACAAGGCGTTCCGTCACAGCCGGGCAATATGACAACGATCGCGTACCGCGGAAACGTGGTGCTGACCGGGGTTCCTTCTGCAGCGATCAGCCAGCCGACTACTGTACTGGATGCAATTTTGCCGCAGATTTTTGCAGGGGACCGTTTTACAAAAGAAGAATTAATGCGCCTGGGAGACGGCGGACTTTGCATGCAGTGCAAGCCGTGCCACTTCCCGGCCTGCCCATATGGAAAGTATTAATGAAAGATCAATTTGGCAGAGAAATCACATATCTGAGACTTTCAGTGACAGACCGCTGCAATCTGCGCTGCCGTTACTGCATGCCCGAAGAAGGCGTCTGCAAACTGACGCATAATGACATGCTGACAGAAGATGAAATGATCCTTGCGGTAGAGGTGGCCGCATCGTTAGGCATCAAAAAACTGCGGATCACCGGCGGAGAACCGC
The DNA here is from genome assembly GCA_045577235.1 of Lachnospiraceae bacterium. Taxonomy (GTDB): domain Bacteria; phylum Bacillota; class Clostridia; order Lachnospirales; family Lachnospiraceae; genus RGIG5612. The sequence continues at coordinate 10,980 of JAZNHY010000156.1, read as the reverse complement.
TCGTGAAAAAGAATATCCTGGAGATCTGCGAACGGGCATGTGCTGTGGAAGGCATTACAGAAACAGCTATTACGACGAACGGAACATTACTTCCTCAAATGGCCCTGCCTCTGCGCAAAGCGGGGATCCAGAGGATCAACTTAAGCCTGGACACGCTAAACGAAGAAAAATATCGGCATATCACCAGACGGGGAGAGCTGAAGGATGCGCTGGATGGCATTTGCGCCGCTTTGGATGCAGGTTTTGAAAAAGTGAAGATCAACGCCGTTCTGATAGGTGGATTCAATGACAATGAGATACGTGATCTGGCGGAACTGACATTGAAAATGCCGGTTGATGTGCGGTTTATTGAATTGATGCCAATGTATGACAGCGGTGATTTTGGAAATGAAGCCTATATCAAAGGGGATACGGTCCTGGAACAGCTGAAGGAAGCAGTGCCTCAAGAAGCAGATGGCGGAGTAGCAAGACTTTACCGCCTGCCAAACGCTTTAGGTAATATAGGACTGATCAGTCCGATCAGCGCACATTTCTGCGGAGACTGCAATCGCCTTCGCATTACGGCTGACGGGCGGATCAAGCCGTGTCTGCATTCGGACGATGAGTACCGGATCAAAGGATGTTCCCGGGAAGAAATGAAAGCGGTTATGGAAGATGCCATTCTTCATAAACCACAGTGGCACGGAGAAATGTCTTATGCAGAGCGGACACATACGCACCGTGATATGAATCAGATCGGAGGATAACGATGATACCGGTTTTGGGGTTCGCTGCTTATTCAGGAACCGGAAAAACAACCTTGATCGAACAGATCATACCAAGATTGAAGAACGAAGGAATTCGCCTGGCAGTCATCAAACATGATGCGCATGGGCTGAAGTTTGATAAAGAAGGAAAAGACTCCTGGCGTTTTTCCAATGCCGGAGCAGATTATACGATCGTGAACGGGCCGGATCAGAGTGCGATGTTCGTACAAAGAAGTCTATCATTAGAAGAGACCATTTCTATGATCAACGATGCAGATCTGATTCTGATTGAAGGTTATAAAACGGGAGAACACGATAAAATCGGCATCAGCCGGATGGAGACCGGAAAAGGATTTCCGGATGATCCGCAGCATTTCAAGGCATTGGTTACAGATGATGCCTCCTATCTGGAAAGGACAGATGCGGACCTTCCGCCTGTCTTTGCATTGGATGATGTGGATGGCATTACAAATTGGATTTTGGATACCTATATCCGAGAGGTATAAACATGCAGAATCAGGAAGATTTTACCCATTTCAATGAACAGGGCAGAGCTAAGATGGTGGATGTCACAGAGAAACCGGTCACAAACCGTCAGGCTGTTGCACAGGCACGAGTGAAAGTTAGTGCAGAGACATTTGCGCTGATCAAAACCGGTGGGATGAAAAAAGGTGATGTGCTGACCGTTGCACAGATTGCCGGCGTGATGGGAGCAAAAAAAACACCGGATCTGATCCCGATGGCGCACCCGATCACTTTGACCGGAATTGATCTGAATCTGCGGCTGAATGAAGAAGACCTCTCCGTAGATATTGAAGCAAAGGTCACCTGTGACGGTAAGACCGGTGTAGAAATGGAAGCGTTAACAGCGGCATCTGTTGCTGCACTGACCGTTTATGATATGTGCAAGGCAGTTCAGAAAGACATTTTGATCACGGACATTTGTCTGCTTCAGAAATCCGGCGGTGTACACGGCGACTTCACAAGATGATTCTAACCTGAAAAAACGAATACAAAAAAACCCGCAGCTTTTTTCAAACATGTCTGCGGGTTTGTTGTTTTTATCGCCTTTTGCGGACCAATCTTCGTTTAGATTTTGCCCGCACCTTTTTTTTGGACCGTTTCTGACGGTAAGCTTTGATCTGCTGCGCGATCGTTGTATAGTCACGCTCGAACAGTTCGTCGCTGATCTGGATGGAAAGTCGTGATGGATCCACTCTCTCCACGATTACTTCTTGTACAAATGCTTTGCTTTTCTGCGCATATTTTGGCAGTTCATTCAATTCCTGGATGTGAGCAAGTTCCGGCCGCCAGAGTATCTCTATTTTCCGCAGTGGTTTCATGGACGGATTGCGGGAAGGCATGCGAAGATAATAGAAATCAGGTTTGCCCTCTACTTCATCAATAGTGATGATGCCCCAGTGCTCCGGTACATGCTCTTCTACGTGAGCTGCGTGGCTGGAGCCCACCGCGACGATATTCATGTCAAAATACATATCATAGTCCTTGACCTGACTGGAAAGCCTCTGATAGGAATCGGCATCGCTTTTGATCTCAATGCCACAGAGCTTTTCAGGCATAACCATTACAATATCCGCACGGGAACGTCCCGTGCGTTTTTCTTCCAGGATACGGATCTTACCGTAATACTCCTCCAGATAATCAAATAATGGTTCTCGGATATCTTTGTCATACAGCATAGTATGGGTATTATAAAATGCCTGCCGGGATGGTGCAAGCAGAGGACTATCCATGCTATAATCACATTAATAAAAGGAGAGGATGTTTTTATGAAACTGATCCATCTTTCAGATCTCCATCTTGGGAAGCGTGTGAACGAGTTTTCCATGCTGGAAGATCAAAAGGATATCCTGAATAAGATTATCGCAGTCATAAAAGATGAACAGCCGGATGCTGTGCTGATTGCAGGGGACGTGTACGATAAAAGCGTGCCTTCAGCCGAAGCAGTGGAACTGTTTGATGAGTTTCTGGTGCAGTTGGCAAACACAAAAACACAGGTATTTATCATCAGCGGCAATCATGATTCTGCGGAGAGGCTGGCATTTGCCAACCGGTTGATCGATGCCAGCGGTATTCACCTGGCTCCGGTCTACAGAGGCGAAGCAGCGCAGTTCTCCTTTCAAGACAAGTATGGAATTGTAGATATCTATATGCTGCCGTTTGTAAAGCCGGCTAATGTTCGCAGGTTTTTTCCAGAGGAAGAAATCAGAAGTTATGAGGATGCACTGAAAAAGGCTATTTGTGCTATGCAGGTGAATGAGAAAAACCGCAGCATTCTGATCACGCATCAGTTCGTGACCGGCGCTTTAGTTTCTGATTCGGAAGATCTATCTGTTGGAGGAACCGACCAGGTCAGTGCAGAGGTATTTGAAGCATTTGATTATGTCGCCTTAGGACATCTGCATAGGCCTCAGAATGTAAAGGAGAATATCCGCTATTGCGGGACACCACTCAAATATTCGTTTTCTGAAGCGAATGATGAAAAAAGTGTGACCATTGTGGATTTGAAAGAAAAAGGCAATCTTTCAGTGCGGGAGATTGCGCTTGCTCCTTTGCATGAAATGAAAGAAATCAAAGGAACCTACACAGACTTGACATTCAAAGGGTATTACGATGCGCATCCGGAATTAAAAGATTCCTATCTGCACATCACACTGACGGATGAAGAGGATGTGCCAGATGCGGCTGCAAAACTCCGCGTCATTTATCCGCTCCTGATGAAGCTGGATTATGATAACACGCGCACCAGAAATCAGCAGCGTGTCACAGCGCTTTCAGAAGTGGAAAAGAAAACGCCGATGGAACTGTTTGACGCTTTCTTTGAAATGCAGAACGGACAGGAAATGAGTGCAGAGCAGAAACAATATGTGGAAACACTAATTGAAAAGATCTGGGAGGGGGACAAATGAGACCAATCACGTTAACTATGTCCGCCTTCGGACCATATGCAAACGAGACCGTCATTGATTTTGATAAACTGGGTGAGAGCGGTCTGTATCTGATCACTGGTGATACCGGCGCAGGGAAGACGACCATCTTTGACGCCATCACCTTTGCTTTGTTTGGTGAAGCTAGTGGCGGCGGGCGTGATGCAAAGACCTTCCGCTCCAAATATGCGCTGCCGGATGTTCCGACAAAAGTCCGTCTGGTCTTTTCCTATGGCAATGCGAAATACTGTGTGGAGCGGAATCCGGAATATGAACGAAAAAAAGCTCGCGGAGAAGGCACTACGAAAGAAAACGCAAATGCGGTATTAACACTGCCGGATGGCAGTGTAGTCACGAAAGTGAAAGACGTGAACGACGCGATCCAGTCAATCCTGGGGATTGACCGCAGCCAGTTCATGCAGATCGCGATGATCGCGCAGGGAGACTTTCGCAAGATTCTTATGGCTCCGACGGGAGAGCGGATCCAGATCTTCCAGAAGCTGTTCCGCACGAAGAATTTTGCCACTCTGCAGGATTGCCTTAAGGAAGAATCAAGCAGGAAACGGAAAGATTGGGAGGATATCCGTCTTTCCATTTCGCAGTATCAGCAGGGTATTATCTGTGAGGAAGGTAGTGCTCTTTTCGAACAGGTGGAAAAAGCCCGGGTTGGCGAATTGCCTGCAAAGGAGACTTCCGAAATACTGCAGGAACTTATTCGTCTGGATCAGGCCGAAAAAGATGCAGTGACCAAAGAGATCGCAGCAATCGATCAGAAACTGCTGGTAGTAGAGCAGCACCTGACGGAAGCCAGATCGCAGGAGGAAATAAGGCAGCAGAAAGCACAGTCGGAAAAAGGACTTGCCCAGGCGAAAGACGCGCAGGAACAGGTGACTGCCCGTCTGGAAGCCGCACAGGCAAGGCAGCCTGAGATTGCTAAATTGACAGATGAGCGGGCCTCCTTGTCAGCGGAACTTCCGGAATATGAGACCTTAGATGGTCTGCAGGAAGAACAGACAAAACTGAAAGAACAGGCTGAAAAACTAACGCAGACGCAAAATGATCTGCGAAAGACCATAGAAGCAGATACAGAAACGGTCAGTGCCGAAAAAGAAGAACTAAAAGCTTTATCTGGCTGCGAAAAGGACAAGGCGCAGCAGGATGCACTTCTTGCTGAGACCGAGGCAAAACGAAAGGCTGCAGCAGATATCCGAAAGCAGATCCAATCGGCGCAGAAGCTGGCCAAAGAGCTGAAAACTGCGCAGGACTCCTACCGAAAGAAAGCAGCAGAGGCAGCAGATGCCAAGTCCATCTATGATCATGCACATAAAGCATATCTGGATGATCAAGCCGGCATCCTGGCAGAACAATTGAAAGAGGGAGAGCCTTGCCCGGTCTGTGGATCCAAAGAGCATCCGCACCTGGCGCTTTTGACAGATGGCGCGCCAACAAAGGAAGAACTGGACGGCTATAAGCAGGATGAGGAAGAGGCCCAAAAGGCCGCTTCGGATGCCAGCGTTCAGGCAGGGAAAATCAGTGCTTCTCTTCAGACGCAGCTGGAGCATATCACAAACCTGCAGGGTTCAGAGCATTCCAGCCTGACCGGAAATGAAACGGAACTGCTACAGGCAGAGCAGACTGCAAAAGAAAAAGAAGAGAGTCTGGCAGGAGAGATCAAAAAGATCCAATCGCAGATAAATGCATTGAAAGAAAAGATAGATAGAAAACAGCTCCTGGAGCAGCAGCTTCCGGAAAAAGAAGCACTTCTGGAGAAAAAAAAGACAGAGCTGGCCAATGCGGAAAAAGAGAGCACAACCGTATCTGCAAAGGAAGAATCCTGCGTACGGAATATAGAAGCTCTGCAGAAGAAGCTCCGCTTCCAGTCTAAAGCGGAAGCAGAAGATGGCATCAAGACGCTGAAAGAATCACAGGAAAAACTGGAGACAGAACTTAAAGAGGCACAGAAAGCAAGATCTGAGCAGGAAAAAACAATTGCTGCGTTTACGGCTGCTATTCAGGAAGCAGAAAAACTTTTAGCAGGGCGTATTGTGATCGATACTGTGAAAGAAGAGGAAAACAAGAATACCTATACGACAGAAAAAACGGCAGCTGTCGAAAGGCAGGAGAAGATCACGGAACGTCTTTTCCAAAACCGTTCTACGGCTGAGCAGTTAGCCAAAAAACAAGAAGATCTGGGAAAAGCCGAAAAGGCATGGATACTCATCCGGACGCTTTCTGATACCGCTAATGGGAATCTTTCCGGCAGGGAAAAGATCATGTTGGAGACCTATGTGCAGATGGCATATTTTGACCGCATCATCGAGAGGGCAAACCTCCGGCTGATGATCATGACGGACGGTCAGTATGAATTAAAACGACGGACAGAGGCAGCAGGACTCCTTAAACAGAGCGGTCTGGAGCTGGATGTCATTGACCATCATAACGGAAGTGAGCGGAGCGTTGCGACTTTATCCGGAGGCGAATCCTTCAAAGCGTCATTGGCTTTGGCACTGGGACTTTCCGATGAGATTCAATCGCAGGCAGGCGGGATCCGCCTGGATACTATGTTTGTGGATGAAGGATTTGGCACTTTGGATGAAGAATCCCTTAGACAGGCTTTGCGCGCGCTCCTGAGTTTGACTGAAAGCAACCGACTGGTCGGCATCATCTCTCATGTAAATGAGCTGAAGGAAAAAATCGACCGGCAGATCGTTGTCACAAAGGAAAAAAGCGGAGAAAGCAGCGTGAAAATCGTTGTATGAGATATAGCAGAATGTGATATACTATTTTCAGTTTATTTTATGGATAGGAATGCCGGAAGGCATAGTATTGTATGGGAGGGAATAACAATGATCACAGCAAAAGAAAACTACCGGAGAAGATTGTCCGGCGAAAAGGCGGAATGGATTCCATTGGCAGGTGTCCGCAACGCGGATTCCAAGGCTCTTATGCCGCGTATGAACAAGGATTTTATCGCAAGACATTTTGTCTTTGATGCAGAACCGCCGTATGAATATGGCGATAACATTTACCGTAGCGACTGGTTCGATCTGGACTGGGAATATGTTCCGGCTGTCGGCGGATCCACCGTGCATCCGGGTGCACCAAAAGTGCCGGATATCTCGCACTGGGAAGATTATGTATCGGTCCCGACGATCGATATGTTTGACTTTGCAGAGTGCTATGAAAAGAATAAAGAGTACTTCCCTCCGGACTGCCTGTCCGAAACAGTCATCATGACCGGCTTCTGGGAGAGGCTGATGTCATTGATGGATGTGGAAAATGCTGCAGTTGCTCTGATCGATGAGGAAGAGCAGGAGGGTGTTCATCGCCTGTTCGATAAGCTGGCAGATTTTTACTGCCAGTATTTCACGGAGATGAAAAAATACTTTGACCTGGACATGGTGCAGATACACGATGACTGGGGACATCAGCACAGTACATTCTTCTCGCCGGATACCGCACGGGAAATGATCGCACCTTATATTAAGAAAGTGGCGGACTGTGTGCATTCTCAGGGTATGTTCTTTGAACTGCATTCCTGCGGCAAGAATGAGACTCTGGTTCCGGTCTACATTGAAATGGGCGTAGATCTTTGGGCTCCGCAGCTGATGAATGATGTCTACGGTCTGGCACAGAAATACAAAGGATCCGGTCTGTACTTTGGAGTTCATGAACATCCGGACCTCCCGGAAGACATGCCTGAGAGTGAAGTGATCAAAGCAGCGCATGAATGGGTCGAAAAGTATATCGACCTGGATACGGTCGCGTTCTTCATGATATTGCCGGGAATGCCGGGAGCGGAAAAAATGGAGCTGTTTAAAGAGGAAGTCAAAAATTATTCAGCGGAATTATTAGCAAATAGATAAGGAGAAAGAATCATGGGAGAAATGTATACTGAGCAGGCCAGAGATATTCCGGTCTATGACACATGTGACATATTGGTAGTTGGTGGAGGGTCTGCCGGCCATTCCGCAGCTATCGCAGCAGCACGCGCAGGCTGCAAGAATATTATCTTGATGGAACGCTATGGTTACTGCGGCGGTGATGTAACAGGTGGTTACGTCATTATGGTCCCGAACCTGAGCTGGTATAATATGCAGTTCGTCCGCGGTCTGCAGGAAGAGTGGTTCCAGCGTCTGGAGAAAATCCCGAATGCGGTAAGAGCTCCGCGTGGGGATGAGATCGGTTCTACGGATCCGCTGTTGATCGATTCCTGGTCGGCAATCCATGACTGTGTCAGCCGCGGCGGTTTTGAAGGCTGCAAGCCAAGCTGTCTGGTCCGCGCGGTCTACTTTGAACCAAACCAGCTGAAGATTGAAATGGATAAAATGCTTCTGGAAGAAAAAGATTCTATCCGTGTGGTTTATCATACATTTGGCGTACGCCCGGTGATGGAAGGCGATGCAGTTACCGGCGTCATTTTTGAAAGCAAGGAAGGCCGTAAGCTGATCAAAGCTAAGATTGTGATCGATGCGACCGGCGACGGTGATATCTTCTATCAGACAGGCGCTCCATTTGCAGCATTGGCTGACAGCCAGACAAGAAGCAATACAACGGCTCTGGTATGGCGTATCGGCGGCATTAACTGGGATCGTTTCGAAGAGTGGAAACGTCTGCGTCCGGATGGAACCAATATGATCCGCGAGAATGTATCCAGGATCGCCGGCTTCCGTGCTATGCCGCTGCCAACAAATCAAAATGATCAGTGCTGGGTCAATAACTGGCATGCAGATAAAGACTGTTCTGTGATTGCAGACCAGACACAGACAGAGATTGAGACCAGAGACACCATGCGTGATGTGCTGGCATATCTGAAGGAAGCAGTTCCTGTAGCTTTCCGCGATGCTTATCTTTACGATATCGCACCGCAGCTGGGAACCCGCTGCAGCCGCCGTCTGAAGGGCGAATACATCATGACCATGAAAGACTTTGCATTCGCACCAAAACAGGATGATGTCATCGCTTGGCATTCCACGATCTGCCAGATCAATGACTGCGGTCCGGTGGAGATTCCATACCGTGCAATTCTTCCGCAGCAGGTGGAAAACCTTCTGGCACCAGGAAGACATATTTCCGCTGATGATGTGGCAATTGACTGGCTGACATTGATCCCGCAGTGTGTTGGTACCGGACAGGCAGCCGGCGTGGCAGCAGCTGTGGCAGTGGCAGATGGAACGACCACTCATACCGTTGATATCCGCAAAGTACAGGATATTCTGGTCGCACAGGATGTGCCGCTTCCTCGCCGCGACGATGTAGATCCGGCTTATACACAGCTCTGCGAAGAAAAAGAATATGGCTTATATACCGCGATGGCAAAGAAAGCTCATGAAGAGCAGGACATCTCCGGCTATCGTCAGTGGTAATCAGACTGAATGAATAATAACATTAAAAACGTACTGGAGTGGCTGGAGCAGACCGCTGAGCGTCTGCCGGATAAAACAGCCTTTGATGATGGGAATGAGCAGATCTGCTTTGAGGATGTAAGAGATAAGGCACAGAAGATTGGTGCCGGTCTTCATAAAATCCTGAAAGATGTGAATCTGCCCATTGCCGTTCTTTCCGGAAGGAATGTAAACACCCCGATTGCATTTTTAGGGGTTGTTTATGCTGGCTGCTTTTATGCGCCGCTGGATGCGACCGCACCGACGGGGCGTTTGAAAACGATCCTTAAGAATCTGCATCCTGCTGTTTTGGCCGTTTCAGATGAGTTCCGGGATCTGGCAGCAGAACTGCTGGATGAAGACTTTGTCCAGACGGCGAGTCTGGAAGAACTGATGCAAAGCGAAGTTACCGATGAGGATCTTGCATATTTTCAATCGGTCCGGGAGGCTATGCAGCCGGAAGATCCTTTGTACGTGATCCATACATCTGGCTCCTCCGGCGTTCCGAAAGGGGTCCTGACCGGGCATGCTTCACTGATCAACTATATTGATGCCTATACAAAAGTAATGGGAATTACGCAGGCGGATATACTGGGCAATCAGTCTCCGTTGGATTATATCGCAGCCATCCGGGATATTTATATCCCGCTCAAAACAGGCGCCAGTACTTATATCATTCCTAAGAAAGACTTTACAGCTCCGGCGCTGCTGTTCGCGGATATGACGGAAAAGAAAGTCACATCCATCGGATGGAGCGTCAATGCGCTGACCATCCCGGCAAACATGGGCGTGTTTGAAAAGGGACGTCCGGAGTATCTGAATAAGATCTGTTTCTCCGGGTCCGTGATGCCGTGCAAAGTGCTGCGTATTTGGCAGGACAACTTGCCGGGAGCCATGTTTGTGAACCAGTACGGGCCGACGGAAGCAACCGCCAGCTGTACGTATTATGAGATTCCGGAAATTGTTTCAGACGATGATGTCCTGCCAATCGGAAAGCCGTATGACAATTATGAAGTTTTCTTGTTGAACGAAGATCTGACAGTAACAAAAGATGGCGAGATTGGAGAAATCTGTGTTGGCGGACCGGTCCTGTCCTTGGGGTACATCAATGCACCGGAACTGACAGCAAAAAGTTTTATCAAAGATCCGCGCGGAGGAGATGGAATCGTTTATAAGACAGGTGATCTGGGAAGCATGGCCGAGGATGGAAATCTTCTATTCCACGGACGGAAAGACCGCCAGATCAAACACCTGGGGCACCGCGTGGAATTGGGCGAGATCGAAGAAGCTGCCAAACGTGTGGATGGGATCAGTGAGTGCGTATCCTTGTATAAGGAAGAGAGCGAACAGATCTATTTGTTTTATACCGGCAACGCAACGAATAAGGAAATTGCCGTTGCATTGCGCAAAACACTTCCGGGCTTTATGGTTCCAAGAAAATTTGTCCTTTTGGAGCAGATGCCGGAATTGGCAAATGGCAAAGTAGATATGCAGAGCCTGAAGAGCATGCTTTAAAACCAAAGATACAAACCAGATACAGACGAAAGATATACTAACCAGAACGGAGAAAGACATGAAAGAAGACCTGAGAGCGATACTGGAAGAAATCCGGCCGGATGTAGATTTTGACAATGAGACAGAGCTGATTGACGGAGGTGTCCTGGAATCCATGGATATCGTAGCCATTGTCGGCGAGATCAAAGAGGCTTTTGATGTGACGATCGGGATCGAACAGCTGACCCCGGAAAACTTTAACAGTGAAGACGCTATTCTGGAGTTGATCGAACAACTCATGGAAGAAGAGTAATTTATGAATTCTGCGAGTTTTTTAGAAATGCATACACCTGCCTATCTGTTTGATATTGATAAGTTTCATGAGCAGATTGGCAAAGTCAAACAGGC
>JAZNHY010000155.1:0-2196 GCA_045577235.1 Lachnospiraceae bacterium | reverse complement strand
GACGGCAGTGAAGAGATCCTGGATTCTATCCGTCAGGGACACATCGCTTATATCTTAAATACAAGAGATGTCAGCTCCACCAATGAAGAATCGGATGGTCTGAAGATCCGTCAGTGTGCTGCTGAAAACAATGCAACCTTGTTCACTTCACTGGATACTGTGAAAGTACTCCTGGATGTTCTGGAAGAGACAACACTGACGGTATCCACGATCGACTCATAAAAAAATGAAAGATATCTTATTTACGATAAAAGAAAACAGACCGATCGCACCGCAGACCTTTCAAATGGTTTTAGAGGGCGATTGTAGCCAGATCACTTCCCCAGGGCAGTTTGTGAATATCCATCTGCCGGGGTTCTATCTGAGACGGCCAATATCTGTTTGTGACCTGGACGGTGATCAGCTGACCATTATTTACAAAACGGTTGGGAGGGGTACTGCTTATATGGCAGAGCAGAAGATTGGCGAAACGCTTCTCCTTCTGACCGGGCTTGGAAATGGTTATGATCTTTCCTGCGCCGGATCTGAACCTCTCCTGATCGGAGGAGGTGCAGGAGTTCCGCCGATGTATCTTCTGGCAAAGCATCTTTGTGCGGAAGGAAAGACGGTCCATGTGATCATGGGCTTTAACAGGCAGGATGAGATCTTTTATGAAGAAGAATTTAAAAAACTGGGCTGTCAGGTAACAGTGACAACAGTTGATGGCAGTTATGGAAAAAAAGGCTTTGTGACCGATGCGCTTCCGGAAAACTATAGTTATGTCTATACCTGTGGACCAGAGCCGATGCTGAAAGCAGTCTATAAAGCCATTCAGACGCAGGGACAGTTCAGCTTTGAAGAACGGATGGGATGCGGGTTTGGTGCATGTATGGGTTGTTCCTGCAGGACACTGACAGGTTATAAGCGGATCTGCAAGGATGGACCGGTGCTGCGAAAGGAGGAGATCTTATGGGAAGATTAACGACTGATCTTTGCGGGATCGAGATCGATAATCCGATCATTCCTGCTTCCGGCACGTTTGGCTATGGCTACGAATTTGCGGAATTATACGACATTAATTGTCTGGGTACATTCTCCTTTAAAGGAACCACAAAAGAGCCTCGTTTTGGAAATGAAACGCCTCGCATAGCAGAAACACCGTCTGGTATGCTGAATTCGGTTGGTCTTCAGAATCCAGGCGTAGAAAAAGTCATCTCGGAAGAACTGCCAAAACTGAAAAAGGTCTTTCATAAAAAGGTAATGGCTAATGTAAGCGGCTTTTCAGAAGAGGAGTATGTTTACACGGCCAGGAAACTGGATCAGGAAGACGTGGTCGGATGGATCGAACTGAATATCAGCTGCCCGAATGTGCACGGCGGCGGAATGAGTTTCGGAACTAAGGCGGAGGATGCAGCAAAAGTTACAGCGGCTGTCAAAAAAGAGATCAAAAAGCCATTGATCGTCAAGCTTTCACCAAACGTAACAGATATTACGGAAATTGCAAAGGCTTGTGAAGGAGCCGGGGCAGATGCGATCAGCCTGATCAATACCCTGATGGGGATGCGTTTTGACCTGAAGACAAAAAAGCCGATCCTGGCAAATGTTACCGGAGGTCTTTCCGGACCTGCCGTTTTCCCGGTCGCACTTCGCATGGTCTATCAGACAGCAAATGCAGTGCAGATACCGGTGATCGGTATGGGTGGTATCTCCAGTGCAGAGGATGTATTGGAGATGAGACTGGCCGGGGCCTGTGCAGTAGAGATAGGTGCGGCAAACCTGACCAATCCATTTATCTGCCGCGATATTATAAAAGCATTACCAAACGTTATGGATAAATATGGAGTAGAACAATGGCAAAAGATGTGATCATAGCATGTGATTTTAACAGCAAAGAAGAAACCCTCAGCTTTCTGGACCGTTTTACGGACTGCAAGCCGTTTGTCAAAATTGGCATGGAACTTTTTTATGCGGCAGGACCGCAGATCGTGAAAGAGATCAAGCAAAGAGGACATAAGATCTTTCTGGATCTGAAACTGCACGATATCCCGAACACGGTAAGAAAGGCAATGTCTGTCCTCAGAGATCTGGATGTGGATATCACAAATGTACATGCTGGGGGAACGATACCAATGATGGAAGCAGCAAAGGAAGGGCTTTGCAAAGCAGATGGAAGCAGAGCACTGCTGATCGCTGTTACCCAGCTGACAAGCACAGATC
>JAZNHY010000154.1:0-7099 GCA_045577235.1 Lachnospiraceae bacterium | reverse complement strand
TTCCTGCTCCGATGCTTTCCTGTATCGCGCCTGCCAGCTGGCGACATCGGTCCGCGGCAAGATCAAATTCCTCTGTGATGAAACGGTTTACAAACAGCAGATGAACATGGGTCGGACCTATGCGATGGCGCGCGAGTATGCGGCAACCGGCTGCTTCATCCACACCATTCCGGGTAAATCACATGATCCGGGCACGGATGCGCAGAACCTTCCGATGATGCTGGAGCTGGCTTTAAATAACGGCAGAACGAGACTTTTTGGCAAGAAGATCGGCGCAGAGACCGGCGATCCGCGCAACTTCCAGACTTATGAGGAACTGTGGGAAGCATATAAGACACAGGTCGCAACGGTTGTTCCGCAGTGCCTTATTGGTGTCAGCTATTATGAGAAACTTTGGGCAACGCAGCTTCCGTCTCCATTTATGTCTACCTTGTTTGACGGCTGCATCGAGCGCGGACGCGATGTCGTAGACGGCGGAACGGCTCCGTATTCATCTGTTGGTCTGTGGGTGACCGGCACCGTTAATGTTGGCGATTCCCTTGCAGCTGTGAAGAAAGTCGTCTTCGACGACAAGAAGATCACGATGGCACAGCTGATCGACGCGCTGGATAAAAACTTTGAAGGTGCAGAGGACATTCTGTTCCTGCTGAAGAAAGCGCCTAAGTTCGGCAACGACATCGACTACGTGGACAACATTGTGAACGATGTCATCTGCAACCTGGCAGATGAGTTAGAGAAGATCAAAGGCCATGCAGGACGTAAGTTCATGATGGCAGCAGCTACGATCGGTTACAATCAGGCATTTGGTTTCTTCCTCGGCGCAAGCCCGGATGGAAGAAGGGCGCACGAGGCACTTGGCGAAGGCGGCATCTCGCCGCACCAGGGCCGCAACGTGAGCGGTGCTACAGCAACCACACGCTCGGTCGCAAAACTGAATCTGGTTCGCAGCGCGGGCGGCAACGTGCTGAACATGAAGTTCGATCCGAGCAGTGTTGATACTCCTGCCAAGATGATGAACTTTGTAAACTTCCTCCGCACCTTTGCCTCTACCGGAGGAGATGTGATCCAATTCAATATGGTCAGCAATGAGATGCTGCTCGACGCGCAGAAACATCCGGAGAAGTACAGAGACCTGCTGGTCCGCGTTGCAACCTACAGCGCATACTTTGTCGAGATGGATCCGATGGCGCAGCAGGAGATCATCGACCGTACATCATTTGGAGGATTTTAAACAGCCATTTTCATCCTATATGAAGCTTTTTGAAAAAAGGGAGTAATTTTAAAAAATAAAATTACTCCCTTTTAAATTTTTTATCTCTATGGGAGTAATTGGGTTTTTCTGCAGAAGTAGTTGGAATTATCCTCCGAGCAATTTCTGTGAGAAAGATTATTCTTGTCAGAACAAAAGTTGCTCAGGAGAATAATTTTTGACAGGAAAATTATTCTTGCTGAGAACAGCATCGCCAGGGAGAATAATTTGAGGGTTTTTGAGCCATTTTGGGTCGATTTTATTATTCTCCCAGAAAAAAAACTCGCTCAGGAGAATAATTGACGCAAGTCACGCTTCGCAAGAATAATATTCACTAGAAAAATTATTCTTGCCAGAAAATAATCCGTCAGGGAGAATAATGGCAGACATCCAAACCAGGGAGAATAATGGCAGACATCCATGTTATAATAACAACAACCACGACGCATTTTAGGAGGACAGAAAGATGATACAGGCATGTTCAATTGATCACATCGAGCGCTACGGTGAGATTTATGCAGAAGCTTTTTCCGGTGAACCATGGAACGATCCATGGAGCAAAGACGATGCCGTAATTCATGTAAAAGAACTGCTGGAGTCAAACCAGGCTTACGGTTTGGAATACATCATCGATGGCAGGATTGCAGGCTTCATTGTGGGGACGTCCATGCTGTTCCACTATGGCAGGACGTTTGAAATAAATGATCTCGCGGTTGATCCGGCCTATCAGCGCAGAGGGATCGCAAGGCAGCTTTTAGAAAAGTGCCTGGCCGATATCAAGGCGCAGGGAATGGTGGGCGTGCACCTGATCACAGCAGGGGAGGGAACGCTTCAAAGTTTTTATGAAAAGTATGGTTTTGAAAAAGAAACCAGAGTCATCCTCATGGGGAAAGAGCTGTAGAGAATAATTTAGTAAAGAAAAACATCAGTAGATTTTAAGAAGATTAATGGCAGCTGCCCTCAAAGAGGACAACTGCCATTTTTGATGATTATTTTTTCGGGAGCTGGAACGGATATTCTTCGATCGGAACATCTTCCGTAAACAATTCCATTTCTCCATCTTCGCCTTTCTTTGCGCAGATCCATTTCAGCCAGTTCTCGTTATCCGTTTCCGGATAATCTTCTCTCTGGAACCAGCCTCTGGATTCTTTTCTCATGGATGCGGATTTCAGCATCAGCTCGGCGCAAAGGACCATGTTTTCTGCCTCGTGGCAGTTCATCATCTCGTGAAGATCGTTGGCTTTCATCTGAGGGATCATTGCTTTTGCTTTCGCAAGTTTCCGCAGACAGAATTCGATTCGATGTTCTGACGTAAAGATCAGGTTTTCACACGGACATACGATTTCCTGTACTTTATCAACGACTTCTACAGAATCAATGCCTTCTTCTCTCTCCAGTGGAGCATAAGCATCTGCTTCCAGTTTCTTAACCTGTTCTTCATTTACAGTTCCTTTTTCTGCATCGCGCAGGAACTCTGCTGAAGATTCACCGGATACGATGCCGGAGAAGACTGCATGAAGGATACCCGAACCTCTGTTACGTCCCGGAGGTGCCGGAACAGCGCCGCATGCTGCAGAACCTGTGTAGCAGGCATCGCCAGCTGCATACAGTCCGGTCAGAGTAGCTTCCATTTTATTGTTTGTCTTGATTGGGGACTGCTCGCCGACCAGGCCAGGAACGACTTCGTTTTCCGGATCCAGTTCCTCATCGGCCATCATTAGAGATCTCCACTTTCTGCCATATGGGCGATCCCAAAGTGCATCCATGCCTGCGCCATCGCGTTTTGGAAGATGCAGATAGATAGGGCCTCTGCCGGCACTCATCTGCTCATACCATTCACGTACTGCAGATGCGGAGATATCGGACTCAGAGAATCTACGGAAATTCTGTGTGACATTTTCACCGCGGGCATTGTACATCTGGTTTTCACCGTAAACACATTCCTGCATAGCGTTCTTCTTGAACAGCTGCATAAATGTTCCAAACTCTGCGTTTCTCATTTCTGCACCTGCACGGTATGCCATGCCGGTGCCATCGCCGCGGCCATTGCTCCACATTGGGGCAACACGGTAAGACTGGGAACTGGTGCAGAGGATAACGGCTCTGGCTTCGATGACATAGAACGTTCCATCAATGACATTGTATCCGACAGCACCGGTGATTTTGCCGCCGTCTGTTAAAAGGTCAGAGATGACTGTCTTGTCAATGATATGGGTTCCCTGCTTTTCAACAGTTCTGCGCATTTTCAGGCAGCAGTCGTGGTCGATGCCGACGATAGCTGTCATTGGGCCGGTAGGGATTGGATTGTTATTGCAGACAACCACACCCCATCCGATCATGCGCTCGAACATCTCATTGTTCATCTCAACATATTTCTTGAGAAGGTTCTGGTCATTCAGATAGCAGCCTACGTTATGGACATGATATTCGACAAAATCGTTCGGATCCATGTGCTCCAGGTCAAACCACTGAAGAACACCGCCGCCCTTGTTTGCTCTTCCGGCATAACCGGTTGTGTTTTTCTCAACGATCGTGATATCGATATCAGGATTTTTCTCCTTTGCGGCTGCAGCTGCGGTTAATCCGGCAATGCCGCCGCCTGCGATCAGGAGGTCTGTAGAGATTCTTTTCACTTCATGTTTAAACTCCATGATTAATCCTCCTTTCTGTAATGGTAGACGTCAAAGCTCTGTCTGAAACTCTGACTCTCCAGATTCGTGATGACTTTGATACAGTCTTTTGGACAGACTGCCATACAGTAATAGCAGTGCTCACAGTCGCGAACATATTTGAAGATCGGCTGTTTCTTTTCTTCGTCCCATCTAATTACATCGACGAAACATGCTTTATAGCAAAGCTGGCAGCCTACGCAATTAGTAGGGTCATAATTGATCTGATGTCTTGTTTTAATCATTCTTCTTACCCCCTTTAATTGTCTTTTTCTTCCGCATACAGTGAAGGAAGAATTGCTGCGATATTCGCCCACTCGGCTGCATTTTCAAGCATCAGCGCCTGCGGGATGAACGGCTCCATAAAGAATTCATCCGGAAGCTGTTTAAAATCTTTTCCGTATTTTACTGTCCAGCCGTACCAGATTCTGGTGCGGACCTCTACACCGCCTTCTACATCAACCACCTGATGGCAGATAAAGTAGTCCGGCCTTGCTTCCGGCGCATAGCCATCGTCGTAGTTTCTTGCGCAGATCAGGGTTTTGGTTTCTTCTTCCGGACCAAACTTGCATCCGTTAAAGCCAACATCCAGAGGACATTTAAAGTTCAGAAAGCTTTTTTTCTGTGCCATGCCGGCTCTTTTGATGATGGTCTGTGTGGTATCCCAGTATTTTTCCTGCGGAGTCCTGTCTTCATCAAAGTAATAGTTCGTCTGCATGGAGCAGGCGGAAATATTTGTTTTCGGATCCAGGATCACAAAACGGAGCGGATCTAATCCTCTCCAGGCGATGTACCAGTCAATCATTTCTGCTGTTCCGCCCGGAATCACCACGCTGTCGGAAATATATCCCGTGCCATCTGCCAGAACGCAGTAGCCTTTTTCATCATCAAAGCCTGGCTCAAGAATTTTCTTTCTTTCCCCAAAAGTCAGCTTGCCTTCCGATGACATCGGCTTTGCATAGACGGTTGCAAATTTTTGAGGATCCGGTGAAACGGCGTCTCTCTCATAGTACTTAAAGTAACTTTTTGCCTTGTCGGCGTCTGTTACGGGTACTTTAGGAATTTCCCATGCCATAAAAACATTCTCCTTTCTATATTGTGCAAGGTATTTGTTGTGGATAACATAATCATCATACGTTATTTTTTCCGTATAGAAAAAGCACAATAAAAAAAGAGATTCGCAACAATTTTGCTGCGAATCTCAAGCAAGCACTTAAACCACTTTTATATTTGATTCCATTTTGGGTCTTTCCAGACCATGACGATTTTAGCCTGTTCCTCTTCGTCCATTTTCTTGAATTCAAACAGTTTTACTTTATCCAGGACATCCATCATAGCAAGGTTCAGAATGATCGTAACGCCCTGGTTCATCAGGACCGCCATTTTTACTTCCTGTACGGTTCTCATGGTACGGATCCGGATGTCCGTAATGCCTGCCTGAGCAAAGTCTTCTTTGATCCGGATCGCGACATCGCGGGCGAACTTTTCATCCATGGTCAGGATGGTTTCATTCCTGATATCCTGCAGAGTCAGCTTTTTCTTTTTTGACAGCGGATTATCTTTTGAGATCGCAATCACAGGGTAGGATCTTTTCTTTCCGATCTCCTCGATGTGATAGCCCTCTGCGTTCATTAAGGTGAACGAAATAAGACTGCACAGATCCAGTTCACCAGCGTTCAGCTTCTCCAGCATCATTTCCGGATCATCCACAAGAAACTCCACATTCATATTGTTTTTCTCTACATAGCCTTCAATTTTCTGGAGCGTGACATCCCGGATATATGGAACGTTCTGGACGCCTATCCGCAGCGTATGAAACTGTCTTGCATAACTGTTCTTTGCTTTCTGGATGGCTTCACGGTTGAGGTTCAGCATGTTGGTCCATGCAGTAAAAAGCACCTCGCCGCTTTCCGTCAGAGCCTGCTTCTTTCGATTGCTCCGGTCAAAGAGCGGAATGCCCAGTTCTTTTTCCAGAGCCTTCATCTGCACGCTTAAAGACTGATGCGAAACAAACAGCTTTTCCGCCGCCTTGGTAAAGCTTCCGCATTTTACTATTTCTATAAAGTATTCGATCTGCAGAAAAGTCATATTGATATTTTACAATCCCATCTCCGTCCTGTGGATCAGGTCATCCTGCGATTCTTTGAAGACCTCTACGAAGTAAGCAGAGAAGCCTGCCACACGAACTACCAGGTCGCGGTAGTTCTCCGGATGCTTCTGGGCATCACGCAGTGTATCGCCGGAGATGATGTTCAGCTGCAGCTCCATGCCGCCCTGGCTGAAATACGTGCGCATGACAGCGATCAGTTTTTCCAGCCCGCCCTCGCTTCGAAGAGCAGTCGGATGGAATTTCATGTTGCACAGT
Source organism: Lachnospiraceae bacterium (assembly GCA_045577235.1). Lineage (GTDB taxonomy): Bacteria > Bacillota > Clostridia > Lachnospirales > Lachnospiraceae > RGIG5612. The sequence continues at coordinate 816 of JAZNHY010000154.1, read as the reverse complement.
GTGCCGTTGCCGTACTTGGTATAGTCAAAAGTCAGGAGCGACTGCAGGGTGCTGATCGGGCCGGACTTATCCATGGACTGAACCGGAGAGATTCCGTCGGAAAGCGGATCGCCCGATCTGCGGCCATCCGGTGTAGCAGCAGTGATCTTGCCGAACACCACGTTCAGCGTTACCGGGTAGCAGCCGGCATCATAGTGATTGCCGCGCGGGCCGGTGCACTTGCGGATCGCATCTGCGTAAGTCTCTGCCGCAAAGGTCATGTACTTGTCGCATTCCGGAATGGCATTTCCAAAGTGCGGCACCTTGCCCATGATGAGCTGGCGCAGGTCTTCGTATCCTTCCCAGTCGTTCATGACCGCATCGTACAGCTCGCGGGTGGTAGCAAGTTTCTGCTTGAAGCAGACCTGGTCGATGATGTTCAGCGAGTCTGCTACGTTTCCAATTCCGATGCAGGAGCTGCCGGTGGAGTTGAACATCGCGCCGCCCCACATAACGTCCTTGCCGGATTCCATGCATCCGGTCATGGTTGCTGAGACCATCGGAAGCGGCGTGTGGAATGCCGCGATGGACTCCCAGGCATTGGTGCAGTTTGCGTGCCAGACCATCCAGTAATCAAACTGTTTCTTCACAGCATCGAGGACTTCGTCCATCGAGTTCATCTCATACAGGTAACCGGTCTCCGGTCCCTGGATCTTTTCATTGGCTGGCGTTCCTTTTGGATGGAACGGGTTGATGCCGTTATTGATCGCCATCAGCAGGGCTGTGGTGATATTGATATAAGACTGTGTGCCGTTGCCGCCTGGCTGCGCCCATTCA
>JAZNHY010000153.1:0-4363 GCA_045577235.1 Lachnospiraceae bacterium | reverse complement strand
GCGGTCCGTAAGGCGAAAGAGGAAGGCTTTGATCGTCCGTTCATTTGGAACAGTTCCGGTTATGAGTATCCGGAAACACTGCAGATGCTGGAAGGATTGGTTGATATTTATCTGCCAGATCTGAAGACACTGGATGAAACGATAGCATCAAAATACCTGCATGCGCCTGATTATCCGCAGATAGCCAAAGCTGCTTTGGAACAGATGGTAAAATCTGTCGGGCCAATACAGATGGACAGGTCTGAATCAGCATTGGCAGAGTCGGAAGATGGATTAATGAAAAAAGGAGTCTGTGTCAGACATCTGATGACACCGGGCAATCTTTCAGATACGATCCGGGTGATCGATTATCTGGCAGATACTTATAAAGATAAGATCTGGTTTTCTCTGATGAGTCAGTATACGCCAATGGGAACGCTTCCTTTTGAAGAACTGAATCGGAAAGTAGGCAGAAAAGAATACGAACAGGCAGTTGAGCATGTAATCGCGCGGGGGATTGAAAACTGCATGATCCAGGAGGGCGATACAGCAGAGCAGAGTTTTATTCCGGCTTTTGATGGAGAGGGCGTTTTGTCGGAATAAAAACAGTGCAAAGAGAATCGGATTATGATATTATACTGTCGCAGTATATGCGAATAACGTCAGACACATTTGACGAATCATAAGAAAGGATTGAGATATGGAAAGGAAATTTGTGGTATGCACGGATTCCGGCTGCGACCTGGCGCTGGAGTGGCTGCAGGAAAATGAAATCTATGCGATCCCGCTGCAGTATGAATTAGACGGGCAGCTGGTCAGCGACACCATGAAACATGAAGACTGTCATATATTCTATGAGAATATGCGTAATGGTTCGGCACCGAAGACAAGCCAGCTGAACGTGATGCAGTTTGTGGATTTCTGGACACCAATCGTAAAAGAGCATCATCTGCCGATCATTCATATCAGTCTTGGAAGCGGCGTGTCCGGCACCTACAATAATGGCTGCCAGGCAGCAGACATCATCAAGGATGAACTGCCGGAGGCAGATATCCATATGGTCGACTCCACACTTTGTTCCACCGGCTATGGCATGCTGGCGCTGGAAGCAGCCCGGATGCGTGACGAGGGATGTGAATTAGAAGACTGTATCAACTGGCTTGAAGAACATAAAGGAAACGTCAATACCTGGTATACAACAGATGAGCTGAAGTATCTTTACCGGAGCGGCCGTGTCAGCAAACTTGGCGCGATTTTAGGTGAAGCATTGAATATCTGCCCGATCCTGAACCTGGATCTGGAAGGACATCTGATCGTGCAGGAAAAAGTGAGAGGTTTGAAAAAGACCATCCGCCGGATCCACGAGATCATGGACGGCATCGTAGAAAATGCTGGAGATCAGGTCGCATGGGTCTGCCATTCTGATATTCCTGAAAAGGCAAGAGAGTTTGGCGAGGAAATGAAACAGCGGTATGGATTTAAAGATGTGAAGTATACTTATATTGGACCAACCATCGGATCCAACTGCGGACCTGGCCTGATGGCTATCTTCTTCTGGGGAAAGAAGAGGACCATGGATGGCTATAAAGGCTAAAGCCGGGTAAAAGAATTAATCACTGCTTAAGGGAGGCAATTTATGGAAACTATTACTGCAAAAACCCCTTGGAAAGATCACTTGAACGGACTTCCATTTCATCTTGATTACTTTCAGGGAACTATGTATGAGGGAATCAAAAACGCTGCAGAGACATATCCAAACAATGTGGCATTTGATTTCATGGGAAGCTCAACGACTTACAGGAAAATGCTTACCGAGATACAGCGCTGCGCAAGATCTCTGAGAACCCTAGGCGTCAGAGAAGGAGATAGTGTTACGATCGCTCTTCCAAACTGTCCGCAGGCCATTTACGCATTTTATGCATTGAATTGTATCGGCGCTATCGCAAACATGGTTCATCCGCTTTCTGCTGAGAAAGAACTGGAGTTTTATCTGAATGAATCCGAGAGTATCACCGTTATTACGCTGGATCAGTTCTATAACAAATTCGAAGCGATTCGCAATAATACAAAAATAGTCAATGTAGTTCTGGCAAGTATCAAGGATGAGTTATCCCGTCCGCTTCGTGCCGGCTATATGCTGACAGAAGGACGCAAGATCCAGAAGATCCCGAAGGATGCCCCTGTCATCCGTTGGAATGAGTTTATGAGCATCGGAAAAGCATGTTTCTGGAATTATGAAACACACAAAAACCCGGATGACACAGCGGTTATTTTATACTCCGGCGGAACAACCGGAACGACAAAGGGTATTGAATTGACCAATATGAACTTCAATGCACTGGCAGCACAGATCGTTGGTGTCAACCAGATGTTTAAGGCTGGAGATAAAATGCTTGCAGCAATGCCTGTATTCCACGGATTTGGTTTAGGTGTCTGTATTCATTCCATGCTCTTCAACGGCGGACGCTGCATTCTGGTTCCTCGTTTTACAGCACAGAGCTATGCAAAACTGATCACAAAATATCAGTGCAACTTTATTGCTGGCGTGCCAACACTTTACGAGGCACTTCTTCGTCTTCCGTCAATGGAAAAAGCGAACCTTAGCTGCCTGAAGGGTGTATTCTCCGGCGGCGATTCCCTGAGTGTTGAGTTAAAGAAGAAATTTGATCAGTTCCTGTATGATCATCAGGCAACGATCCAGGTACGTGAAGGCTATGGAACCACAGAAACCGTTACCGCTTGCTGTCTGACACCGCCGACCATGTCAAAAGAAGGCAGTATTGGTGTTCCGTTCCCGGATACCTATATCAAGATCGTAAAACCGGATACAGATGAGGAACTTCCATATGGTGAAGAGGGCGAGATCCTTCTGTCCGGTCCGACCGCTATGAAATGCTACCGCAACAAACCGGAAGAGACAGCAAAGACACTGCGTCATCACAGTGATGGTCTTACCTGGGTCTACACTGGAGACCTTGGCATTATGGATGATGAAGGATTTGTTTACTTCCGTGGCCGTTCCAAGAGAATGATCGTCAGCTCGGGTTATAATATTTATCCGGCACAGATGGAGAATATTCTGGATGCAAACAAGATGGTACATATGAGCTGCGTCATTGGTGTGCCGGATGACTATAAGATGCAGAAGGTGAAAGCTTTCGTTGTTCTGAAACCGGAATACCCGGCAAATGAGGAAACCTGGCTGCGCCTGATGGCATACTGCAAGAAGCATATTGCAAAATATGCTATGCCTTATGACATCGAGTTCCGCGAAAATCTTCCGACAACGCTGGTCGGAAAAGTCGCATACAGAATCCTGGAAGAAGAGGAGCTGGCTAAGATCGCTGCTGAATCTGAGGAAGAAAAGGCAGCTCCGGACGCAGTCGATGCAAAGAAAGAAGAGATTGCACACGCTGTAGAAGAACTGGAAAAAGAAGAAGCCGGACAGGAATAAAACCTATACGTTATAAGCATAAGGTGAGAATTGCTTGAATAAAAAGCCGCCAAAGATTATAATCAATAAGATTTGGCGGCTTTTTGCTGTATATGGGAGGACCAAAGACAAGATGGGAAGAGAGAAAACACGCCGGAAATTCGGGGACCGGTGGGACGGAAAGCTGATAAAAGAACTTGATCCGATGCATGTGATCACGCCGATCCTGTATCCGAACCGATGCGATAATGAAGCATACATCGCAGAACGGATCGACATTGCGCCGATGAAGGCATATCTGGAAAAGATCAATCAGGATGAGACGGATTTTCCGTACACCTTATTTCATTTGATCGTAACAGCAATTTTGAAGACTATTACACTTCGCCCAAAGCTGAACCGCTTCGTTGCAAATAAACTGATGTACCAGAGAAACTTTATCATCGCTTCTTTCGTTGTGAAAAAACTGTTTTCCGATGATGGCGCGGAGGCGCTGGCACTGGTAGAAGCAAAGCAGAATGATAATATTCGCACGATTCATGAAAAGCTATATAAACAGATCTCGACCAGCAGGAGTGATGTGATCGATAAATCCTCAGAGAGCATGGATATCGTCAGCCGCATGCCTAGAAGATTAACAAGACTTTTCTGCGAACTGATGTGTTTCCTGGATCGGATCGGCAAATGCCCGAGAGGTCTGATCGAGACCGATCCATATTACACTTCCGTAGTATTATCCAATCTTGGTTCTTTAAAACTGCGCAGCGGTTATCATCATCTGACAAACTGGGGCACCTGCTCCTTGTTCTGTATTGTTGGTGAATTTAAAAATACGACCTATGTAAAAGAAGATGGAACAGTCGGCGTCAGAGAAACAGTTGACCTGGGTCTTACTGTGGATGAGAGACTGGTGGATGGCTATTACTATTCCAAGTCTGTGAAACTGCTGAA
>JAZNHY010000152.1:0-3661 GCA_045577235.1 Lachnospiraceae bacterium | reverse complement strand
ATCTGCAGTGCCGCACTGATAAAGATAACGGAGATACAGTTCGGCAGCATATGCTTGATAATGATCTTAAATGGAGAAACACCCATGGATTTTGCAGCAAGGACAAATTCCTGCTCACGCAGTGATAAGACCTGTCCTCTGACCAGTCTTGCCATGCCGACCCAGTACAGCAGGGCGAAGACGATCAGAATAGAGACCAGTCCAACGCCGCCTAACTTATCGGCCACTTTTGAAAATGAGGTGTTCATAATAACGTCTTTCAGGGAAACCGAAAGAAGGATGATGATCAGGGTATCCGGCATCGCGTAAATAATATCAACGACACGCATCATGACCATGTCGACTTTTCCGCCAAAGTATCCGGAGATTGCGCCGTAAAGAACGCCGATCACAACAACGATAGCAGCAGCGATGATACCGACAAGGAGCGAGATTCGCATACCGACGATAACACGGATCGCGTAGTCACGGCCGATCTCATCTGTTCCCAGAATATGCGGGAAAACGTTCTTGACCGGTTTGGTAAATTCAGCATCCATAACCGGGATTGCCGTAGAGCCAGGTGCATAGACATTGCCATCGATTGGTGTGGCTCCTTCACCCATGTTTTTATTATAGGTAAGTTTAAACCGATTCAGTTTCGGGGTTCCGTAGGATGTCTGGATACGGAATCCATCAATGACACTGTCCCCGTTTTCATCCTGTGCATAGACTGCATAGAATGTGGTATCTTTGGTAATCTTTGTCCCCTTTGTGACAAGCTTGGATTCATAATCCTTGTAATTATCAGCTGTCAGGATCGGAAGACCTTTTTCCAGCGACCAAGCAACAAAAACAGCTCCTGGTTTTGTCACTTTGTTCGTCTTGGACAAAATAACTTCATCCTCCGGCACATAATCGTTTTCATCAACCGGAAGGGTTCCCTCTCCGCCGTCCAGATCATAGGTGACATGATATGACTTAGCCTGTGTTGTTTTGGCAGTGGAAAAGTCAAACATATCTGCGCCGAAATCTCCAACGCCGTCCCCGTTTTCATCTACACTCCAGACAGCGTAGAGTTCGACATTTGCGTTGGTGACTGCCACAGGGTCTGTCACAAAATACTCTTTAAATTCGTCCAGTTTTTCCTGACTGTCGATCACCGGCAGTCCTTTATAGCCTTCCAGTGTAGCACGCGGATAGCTCCAGCCGATAAACACACCGGTTTTGGACCGCAGGATCTGCTCCTTTATGGAATAGGTCATCGGTGCCAGAAAGTTTGCGGAAACACTGTCCACACTGGCCGATGAAGTGGAATAATCATATGGGTAAAACAGCGGTACAATGAACGCGATCAGGATCAGCAGTACGATAATGATCAGACAGATCATCGAAACCACATTTTTGCGGAGGCGGCGCATGCCGTCTTTGAAAAAGCTGGTGCTTTCCCGCATGCGGTCTGCCATTTTCTTTTCATCTTCTGTAGCAAGTGTAAACTTAGACAGATCCAGCTGCATACTGAGAGGATTTTTCTTTGGATATTGACTCATATCTTTCTCCTCCCCTCTACGCCAGGTCGACCCTGTGGTCGACGACTTTATACAGAATGTCTGCGATCAGGTTCAGCAGCAGCATCAGGATGGACAACAGAATGGTTGTGCCCATGATCATGGTGTAGTCCAACGCTTTAATAGAGCTGATGAAATATCCGCCGATGCCTGGGATCGAGAAAATACTTTCTACAACAAAGCTGCCTGTCATAATGCCGGCGATCATAGGACCTGCATAAGAAATAACAGGAGCCAGAGAGTTTTTCAGTGCGTGTTTAAAAATAAGGCTTCCCTTGCTGACACCTTTTGCCTGTGCCGTCCGGATATAATCCTGCCCTAACGCATCCAGCATAGAAGAACGTGTCAGTCTTGTGATATATGCTGTCGGATAAAGTGCAAGGGAAATGATCGGCAGGATAAAGCCGGCAAAATTGCCCTGTCCTGCAAATACTTTCAGGACAGACTGCCCCGCAGAAGGGAAGATTGGCAACCAGACCGTCAGACACCATAGGAGTATGACACCTATGACAAAGGACGGTACCGACACGGATGCCGTCGACAAAACCAGAATTGCCTGGTCAATAAATTTACCTCTGTGAGTAGCAGCCCAGGAACCTAAGGCAAGACCTACGATCAAAGCAATAATCGCAGCGCAGATACCTAAGAATGCTGATGTTGCGAACCCTTGTCCGATCAGACTCATGACGGTACGTCCCTTATATGAGATCGACTCGCCAAAATCCAGTCTGACTGCGTTGCCAAGGTAGATCAGATACTGTTGAAACAGCGGTTTGTCCAGTCCGTACTTCGCATTCAGCGCATCCATGGTTGCCTGTGTGATCGCTTTCTGCTTGATAAACGGACTTCCCGGAACGGCGTGCATGATCAGGAATGTGATCGTGATGATGATCCAGAGTGTCACGATCGCCAGAAGCAGCCGCTTCAGGATGTACTTTAGTGTTTTCGAATCCATGTTTCTCTCTTTTCTATTTTAATATACAAAAAATAAACGCAGGAAAAAATGTTCAATAATTTTAAACTATATATGTGCAAAAAGCAACAAAAGAAAGAAGCTGCCGCACATTCATGCGACAGCTTCTCATAATGCATTATAATTTGATTACTGATTCTCTTTCATCCACTTTTCGATCTCTTCATCTGTACCATGCACATAGTGCTGTCCGCTGATCAGATGCAAAGATCCTTTATCATAGTCGATGCCGCTGGTTTTGTAATCATATTCCAGCGCCACTCTTCCCTTCTCAGCCTTTGGATTTGGACTCGGAATGGCGGAAAGAAGGCTTCTGGTATACGGATGCAGCGGATTTGCAAAAATCTCATCCGTGGTTCCGGTCTCCAGCATACGTCCCAGATGAAGTACGCCAATCCGGTCAGAAATATATTTGACCATAGAAAGGTCATGCGCAATAAAGAGATATGCCGACCCTGTCTCTTCCTGAATATCCTTCATCAGGTTGACTACCTGTGCCTGAATAGAAACGTCCAATGCAGAAATACATTCATCCGCAATGATCAGGTCCGGGTTCATGATCAGCGCACGGGCAATGCCGACACGCTGACGCTGTCCGCCGGAAAACTGATACGGATAACGGTCATAATGCTCTTTTGCCAGACCAACTTTAGCAAGGATTGCATCGATATGCTCTTTCCGTTCTTCTTTGGAAGAATAGCTGTGATGGATATCCAGCCCCTCACCAATAATATCGCCGATCTTCTTTCTCGGATTCAGAGAAGCCATCGGATCCTGGAAGATCATCTGCATCTTTGTACGAAGCTCTTTTCTAGCCTCGCCGGTCAGTTTGCCTGAAATATCAATTCCGTTAAAGGTGATCTTGCCTGCCGTCGGATCATACAAACGGATGATCCCGCGGCCGATCGTGGTCTTTCCGGAACCGGACTCTCCAACGAGACCATAAGTCTCGCCCGGATAAATCTCAAAACTGACATCGTCTACTGCCTTGACTGTAAACTTTGAGCTGATCTTGAAATACTGTTTCATATTTTCAACTTTTAAAATCGGCTGTGCATCATAATTCGCTGCCATCTGCATTCGCCTCCTTTAACATACGCTCAATTCGCTTTTTCAGTTCTTCCGGCATCTCCACTTTTGG
>JAZNHY010000151.1:0-8763 GCA_045577235.1 Lachnospiraceae bacterium | reverse complement strand
TGGCTACGATCCGACTTATCCCCATCATCTTCCTCGGAGGAAGGTTCGTAATGGCGATGCAGGTCTTTCCGATCAACTGCTCCGGCTCGTAGAACGCGTGTATTCCGGAGAGGATCGTGCGGTCCGTACCGGTGCCGTCATCCAGCGTAAACTGCAGTAATTTCTTGGATTTTGGCACTGCCACACAGTCTTTTACCTTCACTGCACGGAAGTCAGATTTGCTGAATGTGTCGAAGTCAACCATCTCCTCAAAGAGCGGTTCGATCTTGACCTTGGAAAAATCTATAGCGCCGAGCTGCTCGAGTTTCTCACTGATCCTGGAAGCCAGTTCAGCTCCTATTGTGGCAGCTGCAACAGCACCTGCTTTGGCAGCATCCTCGAACGCGTCTTTTGCCTTTTCAACCGCTTCCTCGACCTCATCTGTTCCGGAGACTTGTGAAGACTTACGTGAATCGGTGCTCTTGAGGGTCGGGAATAATAATACGTCACGGATTGCCGGGCTGTTGGTTAAAAGCATTACCAGACGGTCAATGCCGTATCCAATACCGCCTGTCGGAGGCATACCAATTTCCAGTGCGTTCAGAAAATCTTCATCTGTGTGGTTCGCTTCTTCATCGCCGGCATCTGCCAGAGCATCCTGCTCTTTGAAGCGCTCCCGCTGATCGATTGGATCGTTCAGCTCGGAATATGCATTGGCCATCTCCCATCCGTTGATGAACAGTTCAAACCGCTCTACAAAATCCGGCTCGTCCGGTTTCTTCTTTGTCAGCGGGGAGATCTCGATTGGATGATCAATTACAAATGTAGGCTGTAAGAGATGTTCTTCTGCATACTCTTCAAATAATAGACTAAGGATATCGCCTTTCTTATGACGCTCCTCGAATTCAACATTCTTTTCTTTAGCGATGCGGCGGGCATCCTCCAGTGTTTCTACTGTATCCCAATCCACACCTGCATATTTCTTCACCGCTTCACGCATGGTCAGCACTTCAAACGGCTTTCCGAAATCCAGCTCAACTTCGCCATAGGAAAACTTTGTCGTACCTAGCACTTCCTGTGCAACATAACGGTACATGTTTTCCGTCAGTTCCATCATGCCGTGATAATCTGTATAAGCCTGATAAAGTTCCATCAGCGTGAACTCCGGATTATGGCGGGTATCAAGACCCTCATTACGGAAGACACGTCCAATCTCATATACTCTTTCCATGCCGCCGACGATCAGTCTCTTCAGGTACAACTCCAGAGAGATGCGAAGGCGCAGGTCTTCATTCAAAGCATTAAAGTGTGTCTCAAACGGACGGGCTGCAGCGCCGCCTGCATTCGCTACCAGCATTGGCGTTTCGACTTCCATAAATCCTTGTCCGTCAAGATAGCGGCGGATCGATGCGATGATTTTTGACCGTTTAATAAAGGTATCCTTTACTTCCGGATTCATGATCAGGTCAACATAACGCTGACGATAACGAAGGTCCGTATTTGTGATACCGTGATATTTCTCCGGCAGGATCTGCAGACTCTTGACAAGCAAAGTTATCTCTGTTGCATGAATAGAAAGCTCTCCTGTCTTGGTGCGGAAAGCATAGCCCTTCACTCCGTACAGATCACCAATATCGGATTTTTTGAATTCTGCATAGGCTTCTTCTCCAACAGAATCTCTTGCCACATAGACCTGAATATCCCCGGACAGGTCACGAATATTACAGAACGAAGCTTTTCCCATGACACGTTTGAACATCATGCGTCCGGCAACGGAAACATTGATCGGATCCGCATCCATAATGGCGCGACGCTCCTGGTAATCCGCATTAACTGCTGCCTTTGCGCTTTCTTCATCCATTCCCTCTGTGTTGAGCGGAGCCCTGCCCGCAAGCAGCTTTTCCTCATGTGCAGAATAAAGTTCTTTCACTTCCTCTGCATGATGTGTCTGCTCGTATTTGGTGATCTGGAATGGATCTTTGCCTGCTTCCTGCAGTGCTGCCAGTTTTTCCCGGCGTACCTTTAATAACTGATTCACATCCTGGTTCTGATTCTGTTCTGCCATTTCTTTTCCTCTTTTTATTCATGCTCCCGGCCATGCCGGTCTTTTTTAAAAACAAGGGCGCTTTTTCTGCAAGCGCCCTGTGGATCATAATTCTGCTTTCTGGATATCCAGAACACGAAGTCTGAGCTCTCCGCCCGGTGTGGTTACCTGGACGATCTCATCAACTTCCTTATTCATAAGAGCGGCTCCGATTGGAGACTCGTAAGAAATCTTTCTTTCACGGGAATTCACTTCTGTTGTGCTGACAATCTGGTAGGTATATTCTCTACGGGTCGCCATATCACGAACTTTGACTTTACATCCCATATGGATCTTATCAAAATCGATCTTTTTAGTATCAACTACTTTGGAGTTTTTAATGATGTTTTCCAGTTCATCGATACGAGCTTCGATATCACGCTGTTCATCCTTTGCTGCATCATATTCCGCATTCTCGGAAAGATCGCCCTGCTCACGGGCTTCTTTGATCTTTGCAGCGATTTCTTTCCGCTTGTTAACTTTCAGGTCTTCCAGTTCTGCGCGTAAATCTTTCAGGTTCTGTTTTGTTAAAAGATTGACCTTTTCTTCCATTTTTAATACTTCCTTTTACTGCTTACTACTAATAAAACTGCGAAAAATATAAAGGCTTGGTTATTTTTCAACACCAGGCAGCCTTCACAATTGTGAGAATTATATATTACCCTTCCCACTTTGTCAATGTTCTTTCCAGGTCAGAAAAAGTGACACATAAATTGACTTCCCTTCGGATCTTTGATGCATCAGGATACCCTGTCACATAATAGCCTGCGTGCTTGCGCATCTGTCGGATCGCCATGTTTTCTCCACAAAAATCGATCAGCATCCGGGCATGCCGAAGGATCATTTCCTTAACTGTCTCAATAGAAGGACGAGGCAGCTCTTCTCCTGTTTCCAGGAAATGTGCCACTTCCCGGAAGATCCACGGATTTCCCCTTGCTCCACGAGCGATCATGACTGCGTCGCAGCCAGTCTCATCCAGCATCCGTTTCGCATCTTTTCCTTTATATATATCCCCGCTTCCCATGACCGGAATAGAAACGGCTTCCTTTACCTGCCGGATGATGTCATAATCCGCATGGCCGGAATAATACTCCTCCCGCGTCCGTCCATGAACAGCTATAGCTGCTGCTCCGGCATCCTCTGCCCGACGGGCTACCTCCACTGCATTGATCTGGTCCGCAGAAAATCCTTTACGGATCTTGATCGTGACTGGCTTATGCAATACCTTAGTCATTGCACGAACGATCTGCCCCACCTTTTCCGGATCCCGCATCAGTGCGGACCCTTCGCCGTTATTTACCACTTTCGGAACAGGACATCCCATATTAACATCAAAAATATCATATGGTCCTTCTTCCAGCTTCAGCGCTTCCTGGGCCAGAAGCTCCGGTTCATTCCCAAACAGCTGTACAGCGATCGGTCTCTCCCCTTTGGCCACCTGTAAAAGCGGAAGGGTATTTTTATTCTTATAATAAAGTGCCTTTGCACTGATCATTTCTGTGTAAGAAAAAGTGGCACCCTGTTCTCTGCAGAGTGCCCGAAATGGCATGTCAGTAATGCCGGCCATGGGTGCCAGTATGATGTTTCCGCATTCCACGTTGCCGATCTTCATAGCTTATTTGTTTTTATCGTAAATGATACGAAGTCCGTGCATCAGCAAGTCCGGTTCAAGATACTGGATCGCATCGGTCTTGGCATAGATGATGCTGCTCAGCCCGCCCGTTGCTACGACTTTGAATTTATCTTTGTCCTCATTTGATTCTTCGATCAGGCGGTTGATAATATATTCCGCCTCACCAATATGTCCGTACAGGATCCCGGCCTGGAGTGAAGTGATCGTATCCTTTGCCATAATCGTGCCCGGATCCTTGATCTCAATCTCCGGAAGCTTGGCGGTGCCTCCCCATAAAGCTCTGGCACTGATCATGATACCTGGGCAGGTAACAGCTGATTCGAAAACGCCCTCTTCACTGAAGTAATCAAACTTGGTTGCGGTTCCGTAATCCACCACGATCACCGGGCCCCCAAACATGCTAAGTGCTGCCACACCATCCGCAATACGGTCAGATCCTGCTTCGTGCGGATTCGTCTTTACCAGACGAATTCCCGTCTTTGTTCCCGGTCCAACGATCATCGGGGTCTTGCCTAAAAACCGATACAATGAGTTGTTCAGTGCATGCATGATATCCGGAACGACAGAAGAAACGATAATACCATGAATATCTTTTTTTCCAATTCCAAATCGGCCAGTCAGGCCTTCGATCGTCATACCGAATTCGTCCGAGGTACGCGGAGTTGCAGTTGTCAAACGGAACGTATTGACGATCTGATCCCCTTCAAAGAACGCGAATTTCGTATTGGTATTACCGACATCTATTGCTAATAACATCTTATCCCTCCGTTGCCTTGTAATATTCTTCCAGCTGGGCAAAGAGTTCTGCTTTTTCTTTTCGCAACTGTCTGATCTTTAGTTCACTGCCGATCTCATCAAAATACATATCGTTGTCCTTGGCGGTAACAACGATATTCAGATCGCCGCGGTCATTAAACTCCAGGATAATGATCCCACTGACTTCCTGTACGAAGAGAACGCACATGATCTTCAATTCATCTTTGATCTGCTGTGGAAGTACTTCATAAGCAGGGTTCAGATAAAACTTCTGCTCATAGTAATTCGCACCACAGAGAACTTGTCTGTCCATCGCATGCAATATAATACATTTTTCGACTCTTTGCAATGTGGAAACTCTAAAATGAAAAAGACTGCCGCAGAGGCTGCAGCAGTCTTTCTTATCTTTCCGCTGGGAGGCGGTTTTAAAAGTCTACATAAACATCCAACGTACCGGATGCACAGCCACAATCATAAATGCAGCCTTCTTTACCGAAAGGTGTTGTGACTATAGTGCCCCATTCCAGATCAGACGATGCCAGACAGATCCTGTCGTTCTCATCACAAATGTAACCGTTCTCATCCACATGCCGTCCCGGGATCTGCAATCCACCGCCAGGAAGTACATTCTGGGAATACCAGGTCCATCTGAAGTCTCCTGCGTAGATCACACCAAGGAACCGCAGTTCATCGGCAGAATACCACTCATCGTAATGATAAGAAATATCCCAGTCGGAATCTACATGCTCAACGACTTCTTCGTCCCAGTCGTCTTCTGCTTCCTCTTCGTCTTCTTCCTCTTCGTCCCAATCATCCTCATCTTCAGCAGCTTCCTCCCGGATCTGTTCTGAAAGACGAGCAGCCTGCGCAACTTTCGCTTTCTGCTCTACAATCATTTCTGAAGGGGCAACAAACTCTTCCGAAAAATCCAGACATACCTGGATCTGCTCATTTACAGTCTCCGAAGCAGCCTGATCACGGAATGTATGTGGACGTTCTTTTGCCGACACAGCAATCACAGTCGCGAACAAAACAATCGTCACGGCTGATAACATGCATATGCATCGGATCAGTTTTTTCGATTTCTTTCTCATAAAAAATACAGGAATGAATCAAATTTGTTACAAAATTATTACATTTTTCATCCCGTCGGAATTATAGATTAGGAAAAAACTGCTGTCAACGCCTTAAAATCCACGTTTTTTGCCATGTCTGTATCTTGTGTTTGTTACTATTTTTTTACACAACCGGTGGTGCAGAAAAAAAGATTGTACTTAAAAAAGTACAATCCTGTTTTTTAAAAACTTCTTAATTATGAAAAAACCTTACTGTATTCCTTCCAGATAAAAGAGAAGGACCGCACAGCTGACAGCTGCATTCAGGGATTCAACTTTTCCCTTCATTGGAATCTTGATCCGCTCACTGACAGAATTCAAAACACTCATTGAGATTCCTTTTCCTTCATTCCCGATCACAATTGCCCGGTGCATAGGATACTCGACTTCCCGGAACGGCACAGCTTCCTCCAGGGCAGCACCATAAACGCCAAAACCGTCCATCTTCAGATTTTCAATAGCCGGAACCAGTTCATCAACAATAAACGGAACACGGTAGATACTTCCCATCGTAGAACGGATGGCCTTCGGGTTAAAGATATCCGCACAGCCATTGCTCATGATGATCCCGCTCACTCCTGCGGCTTCTGCTGTCCGAAACATCGTCCCCAGATTTCCCGGATCCTGAATATCATCTAAGAGCAGGATCGTACAGGTTCCATTCGTATATCCCTCACGCAGTCCTTTCAACAGATACTCCGGCTGCTTTACAACGGCCAGGATCCCCTGCGGATGAACGGTATCAGAAAGACTTTTAAAAACATCATCTTTCAGAACTTCAACTGATTTATATGGAGACAGATCGGTCTTTCCAAACGAGTAAAAGCTTTCTGAGACAAACAGCTCTTCGACCCATTCTGCAGGCGCTTCCTTCACAAGCCGTTTGCCCTCCACGACAAACAGTTTTCTTTCTTTCCGTTCTTTGGAAGAATCCAGAAGCCGGCGGACTCTCTTTACTTTTTGATTACTCTTGGACGTGATCATACTTTTTTAGCTGCTGTCACTTTCACATTTTCTTCCCCGAACCGTCCCTTCAGAACGCTCAGGAAATCTTCATCCAGATTGATATTATAAGAGGACGGCATTTTCCGGATCTGCTTTTCTTCTTTCAGATACAGGCGGATCGGCGTCTGTCCCCTCAGCTCATCCACCATGTTCAGACTGTTGATATACCGCTCATGTTTGTCATAGTCTGCCCGGTTTTGGAACTGGATCCACAATTCTTTTCCTGTTTCTTCCAGGTCAATGATGCGCTCTGCGATCAATTTCCCGTCTGCATCAGAATCAATCGTGACCTTTCCTTTGATCAGGACTCTCTTGCCCTCTGCGATCAGCGGCCTGTTCAAAACATAATCTGCCGGGAAAACAATTACTTCCACTGTCCCAAACAGATCTTCCAGGGTCAGGAAAGCCATCGGTTTCCCATTCCGCGCCGATTTATTGGTAACCTTTGAAATGATACCGCCTATCGTTGCCATAGACTGATCATGCACGATCACTCTGCCTTCTTCATCCCGCAGGAAATCGATCGTTCGGGCAGTCGTATTCTTTTTCAGGATCTCACTGTAAGCATCCAGCGGATGACCGCTCAGATAAATACCAAGGACTTCTTTTTCAAACTCCAGAAGAACTTCCTGATCAAACTCTCCAACATCCGGCACGCGGATCATAAAGGCTGCTCTTGTTTCTTCCTCTGCGATATCAAAGAAACTCAGCTGTCCGCTGATATCACTCTTTTTATCGCTGGCGACTTTATCCATAACATCCATATAAATATGGATCAGCTGTTTCCGGGTAAAACCAAGCGAGTCAAACGCTCCTGCCTTGATCAGATTCTCAACAGTCCTTTTATTGATATCTTTCAGTGCCAGTCTCTGGCAGAAATCATAAATATCCTGATATGGTCCGTTTTCTTTCCGCTCTTCCACAATGGCGTCGATCACGTTTCGGCCGACACCTTTAATTGCAGACAAGCCGTAGCGGATATTCTTTCCTCTCGCCGCGAAAGTACTTTCCGCTTCATTTATATCTGGTGGAAGAATGTCAATGGATAGTCCCTTGCATTCCTGAATATATTCTCCCAGCTTTGTCAGGCGGTCCATGACTGATGTCATCAAAGCTGCCATAAACTCTACAGGAAAATAGAATTTCAGATAGGCTGTCTGATAGCAGACAATAGCGTAGGCAGCTGCATGAGACTTGTTAAAAGCATACTTGGCAAAATCCACCATATCATCATAGATCTTATTGGCCACCTGCTCGCTGATACCGTTTTTGATACAGCCTGCAACCCCAGTCTTCTCATCACCGTAAACAAAACGCTTTCGTTCTGCCTGCATGACAGAGTCTTTCTTTTTGGACATGGCACGCCGCAATATATCTGCTCCGCCCAAAGAATACCCTGCCAGATCACGAACGATCTGCATGACCTGTTCCTGATAAACAATACATCCATAAGTTGGTTCCAGGATCGGCTTAAGCTGCGGACAGTCGTAAACGATCTCTCCTTCGGAGTTTTTGCCTGCTATATATTTTGGAATGAAGTCCATCGGACCTGGTCGATAAAGCGCAATACCTGCAATAATATCCTCCAGTGTCTGCGGCCGGAGCTCCCGCATGAAACTCTTCATGCCCGCACTTTCTAACTGGAACACGCCTTCTGTTTTTCCGGCTCCAATCATCTCCAGTACGTTGATGTCGTTATAATCTATCTCATTCAGATCAATAGAAAGCCCAATATTAGTCTTAATCATTTCAAGCGCATCCTGGATGACCGTCAAGGTTCTCAGTCCCAGGAAGTCCATCTTCAGAAGTCCCAATTCTTCCAAGGTTGTCATAACATACTGGGTCACAATAGAACCATCAGAGCCTCGTGAGAGCGGTACATATTCCATGATCGGCTCTTTTGAGATCACAACACCGGCGGCATGCATAGAAGAATGCCGCGGCAGACCTTCCAGGCGTTTTGCCATATCGATCAAATTCCTGATCTGTGTATCGGTCTCATAAGCACGTTTGAATTCACTGTTTTCCTGAAGCGCTTTATCAATCGTAATGTTCAATTCTGCCGGGATCATCTTGGCAATCTGATCCACAGCTCCGTAAGGCATATCCAGAACACGTCCGACATCTCGGATCACGTTTCTGGCTGCCATGGTCCCAAACGTAATGATCTGGACCACTTTATCCTTGCCGTA
>JAZNHY010000150.1:0-1655 GCA_045577235.1 Lachnospiraceae bacterium | reverse complement strand
TATAAAAAAAGATCCGTTTAATGGATCTTTTCCAACCGGACTGTAAGGTCTTCTTATGTGCCAAGCCAATCTTGAACCGAGTGCATTTATATTCGAGTCTCAATTGTGACATTTGGGCATACGTCTTCTTTCTTCTGTCAATAACTACGTTTATGCGTATTCGAGTAATTGCCGGCCAACTGTCCCTTTGTCCGATGATAGTGCCGTCCTGGCCTTACAGGCACAATGTTTTCGCTGATTTCGTCATATAATTGCTGAAAGAGTTTATCCTGTTTGTGAGGGTCCTTTTCCAAAAGAATATAGATCAGGTCACTTTTTAGAAGGCCAATACAAACAGTACGATTTACAGCCATGCGATGCTTGTAGTCGTTTTTTAAGCGCCCAGCCTGCTCGTGTTCTATATCCCGGGCGATATCTTCTGCGATATTGCTGACATAGATGGTACTGTAGATATCCTGCTCCAGAAGGATTGGCTTTGTCCCGGTAAAGTTCTCAATCTGCAGGCGGTCTTTCAATGTCTGGTAAGCGGTTTCGATCTGCCATCGCAGATGGTACAGCTCCTGAAAACAATCCGCAGGGAACTGATTCCTCGGGAGATTCGTTGCCAGTAATTCGGATTGTGTTTTTTCGTCATCTAACCAGACACGCACCATGCGTAATTGGAAACTGTCCTGGCTCAGGATTAAAGCCTCATCCTCTGTTCCAAGATAGTGGTATCTTCTGCTTTTGGTCAGCTGAATGTCCACATCTTCATCATCGGAAGAAAGTGCTTTCTGCTCATCTTTGAAGTCGGATTTCTTTAATCGCGCAACAAAGAAGGTGCCATTGTTAATCATTCTCATAAAGGCCGGAATAGACGGATAACCGCGATCCATCGTGACCAGGAATGGATGATTCCCGATTGACTCCCGGACTGTTAAGAGCTGCTGTTCCGCAACCGCCATTTCATTGAATTTGACCTTGTTGCAGCTTGCATCCAGGATCATGCGGTTGAGTGTATCATACAGGCAGGCGAGCCCCAGGGATGCCTGCGGTTTGGTTCCGTTACGGCTGGAAGAACCGTAAGCCTCCAGGGTTTCCGGCGTAGTCGGAAGATTGATGTTCGAACCATCTGCAGCAAGAACCAGAAATCCACGGAACGTATATAATTCAGTTTCCGGATCATGATAAAAGTTCCGATTGTGGAACTGATACAGATCAACAAATGCAGCAGGATTCAGTTTCATCCGCTGCTTTAGGTAGCCAGGTTTGGAGATCTGTGTCCCCGGGTGAGAAATGTTCATATATCCACGAAGCTCCAGTTTCAGGGTAAGCCCTTTACGGTTGATCATGGAGAAAGCGAGATCATCTACAGGCATCTTCCGTTTTCGGATAAAGGCATTAGGATTTCCATTCCGGCAGAACTCAATAAAGAGATCTGAATGGATCCTACTGATGTCAGATCGAATGCGGGTGCCGGATTTTCTCACTACAGTACCTCCGCGTCAATCGTCGTCATAAACAAGACGAGGCTTTTTCTTAGCATAGGCAGCTTTCAGAAAAGGAATCTGATCCTCAGTGACAGGCCCCAGGTTAGCTTTGACTGTTTGCACTACCTTGCCATCAATCCGTTTGTTTTCAACAAGACTGGCATAGTACCGTTTCTCACCATTATA
>JAZNHY010000149.1:0-19184 GCA_045577235.1 Lachnospiraceae bacterium | reverse complement strand
GAATAACTCCTTTATATGAAATACGATATCGTAATCATTGGTGGCGGTGCATCTGGTTTATGCACCGCCATAATGTCTAAAACAGAAAATAATTCCATATTGATCATTGAGCACGAAGACCGTGTTGGGAAAAAGATCTTATCTACAGGCAATGGTAAATGTAATCTGACAAACCGTTACTGTCGTACAGACCTTTTTTCATCAAATCCGGAGGGTATTTATCCTTATTTCCCGGAATCAAACAGAACTTTCGCGGAAAGCGTTATCTCTTCTTTTGATGCTGAAAAAGCAGTTCAATTCTTTCAAGGGCTGGGAATCCTGACAGAAGATAAAAACGGATATATCTATCCGCGTAGTGAACAGGCTTCTTCTGTTTTAGATTGTCTTCGTTTTCGCTGTGAAGCGTTAGGAATTGATATGGCGCTCGGATATCAGCCAATCAAAATCACAAAAAAGGATGATATCTTTTATATCGATGATGAGTATTCCTGCAAAAAACTGGTACTAGCAACCGGCGGTATGAGTGCACCAAATACCGGTTCTGACGGCAGCGGTTATGAATTTGCAAAAAGTCTTGGGCATCATATTGTAGATCCAATCCCATCTCTTTGTGGATTAAAGTGCAGTGATGCATTCTTTAAAGCGTTAGCAGGCGTGCGGAATGACAGTAAACTTTCTTTATATGATGATCAGAAGAATCTTTTGATCGAAGCGCAGGGGAATCTGCAGTTCAATGATTATGGCGTGTCCGGAATTCCTGTGTTTCAGATTTCTTCCGTTGCAGGCCGTTTACTGAAAGAAGGGAAGAAACTTCTTCTTCGGATCGATCTGCTGCCGGAAGTCTCATTAAATGACCTTGCTGATTTTTTAGACCGCAAAAATGAACAATATCTACTTGGTGTTTTGAATAAAAAACTCGCCCAGGTCATTGAAAAGGAAATCAGCCGGAAAAAGGGATGTGATAACGTTTCAAACGGTTATCTGAGAGCCTGTATGATCAAACGCTTCAAAGTTCATCCGATCAATATCACATCTTTTGCACAGTCTCAAGTGACTGCCGGTGGTGTATCTGTTGACGAAATTCGCCCTGAAACGTGCGAATCAAAATTAGTTGACAATTTATACTTTACCGGAGAAATCATGGATATAAACGGCATTTGCGGCGGTTATAATCTGCATTGGTCATGGGCAAGCGCATATTGTGCATCGGAAGCCTTAAAAGCAGGCAGCTAATAATATGATTTTTCATTTGTTTATTTTCGTGAATATGATAAAATAACTAACACAAAAAATATAGAAAGGATTCTTAATCAATAACTATGATTCGGATCAGTCAAATTCAATTACCGGTAGATCATACCAAAGCACAGCTGGAATCGAGCATCTGTAAGAAGCTCCGTGTCAACGACAATGCGATCGAATCGATCAAATATTCCATTGTCAAACGATCTTTAGACGCAAGAAATAAGAATAACATCACATATAACTATGTGATCGATGTTTCCGTGGACAATGAAAAAAAAATCCTGGAAGCCTGCAAAAAGAGCAAAACGATCACACACGTTCAGGAGAAACGTTACTCCCTGCCTGTCCGCGGGCAGGAGTTAATGAAGATCCGTCCTTATGTGGTTGGATCCGGTCCGGCCGGTCTTTTTGCAGCATATTTTCTTGCTGAACACGGATATAAGCCAATTCTGATCGAACGAGGTGAAAGTGTAGAAAAGAGAACCGTTCGGATCCATGAATTCTTAGATGCTGAAAAACCACTTCACCCGGACTCTAATGTGCAGTTCGGAGAAGGCGGTGCCGGCACATTTTCAGACGGGAAATTAACCACAGGGGTAAATGACCCTCAGGGAAGGAACCGTCTCGTTTTACAGACTTTTATCGATAACGGTGCCCCGGAAGAGATCCTGTATTTAAATAAACCGCATCTTGGAACTGATATGCTTTGCCGTATCGTTAAGAATATGCGCAAAAAGATCATTCAGAATGGCGGAGAAGTGGTCTTTAACACTAAATTTGTCGGATTTACAGCCAGCAACGGCCATTTGGACAGTATTAAACTGGAATCCAGTTTCAAAGGGCGCACCCATATTATGGAGGTTGACTGCAACCATCTGGTCCTTGCGATCGGTCATTCTGCACGTGATACTTTCCGTGATCTTTATGATCAGAATATCCATATGGAACAGAAGCCGTTTGCGGTTGGTGTCCGGATCGAACATTCTCAGGAAGCTGTTAATAAAGCACAATACGGAGAAAATTATCTGGAAAAATATGGAGATCTTCTTCCTGTTGCTGATTACAAGCTCACTGCAAAGACAAAAGATGGTAGAAGTGTTTACACCTTCTGTATGTGTCCTGGCGGCTATGTGATCAATTCTTCTTCAGAAGAAAACAGGCTTTGTGTGAACGGTATGAGTTTTTCCCAAAGAGATGGAGAAAATGCCAATTCCGCAATTGTCGCAGCAGTGACTCCTGATGATTACGCTTCATCCGACCATCCATTGGAAGGTATCGAGTTCCAGAGAATGCTGGAAGAAAATGCTTTCAAAGCAAAAGATGGAAAAATACCTGTACAGCTCCTGAAAGATTTTATGGAAGGCAAAGTTTCTGATCATTTTGATTCTGTTTATCCAAATTGTCTGGGTAATTGTGATTTTGCTGATATTAACACCATCCTTCCTGACTTTATCTGTGATGCAATTAAAGAGGGGATAGAGGCATTTGATCATAAGATTCCGGGATTTGCAAATCCGGAAGCTGTCCTTTCAGCTGTAGAGAGCCGCACATCTTCACCAGTACGTATTCTCAGGGATGAGCATTTTGAAAGTAATATTAAAGGAATCTTTCCGTGTGGTGAGGGAGCGGGATATGCCGGCGGCATTACAAGTGCCGCAATGGACGGTATTAAAGTATTTGAAGAGATCTACAGCAGGTTTAAAGCATAAATCATGTTGATCAATATTTTACAGAAAAAAGGAGACTTGTACGATCTGTCCTGGAAAGGGGATCAGATTCTGGAGATTTATCACGTGGATCATAAACCAGCCGATCTGCTGAGGCTATGTGTTTATGATCCTGCTTCTAATACGTTGGAAGAAATACAGCCGGAAGTAAAAAAAGTCGCTTTCATGAACATAAATGTTTCTTACAAACCATGTGTGGAAGTCTATTACGCCACTTATCATGAAACCGAAGATAGAATGATCGAGATCCGTCTGTATGCTTATCATCTGAAAACAAAAAAGACCAGGATTGTTTGTTCTTTCCCGGAAAGCAGAAGTGTTCTGACCTCCCAGAAGATTATCCGGGCTTTTATTCTTTCTCCATCTGATGTTTTAATTCAGACAGAAATCGTGAATAAAAGAGAATCCAGTAATCTGATGGGATCTATTGTTTTTAATCAGACCTTGTATTCTGCTGATCTGTCTTCACCTTTACCGGTCATTGAAGAAAACTTTAACAATAACGGGATCAATGCCATCATTCCTATGAATGAATCCGAGATCCTGGTGAAGACTGGTTTTTCTTTTTTGGAAGACTCCAGATTATCTGTTGCATCAAAAAATGATGCTTTGATCGAAAGTGTTTACCGTACTACTTCCCAGAAACTGATCGGAGATTTAAAACTGTCATTGGGCAATATCGATATGTACCTGATCACTACGGCTTATTTTGACAAATATATTCTCCGTCCGGAAGTCATCGACGAGTTTATCGTTTTTAATGTGGTTGATGTCGCATCCAAAACATCAGAAAGTTTGTTTATTAATTATGTTACTGACGAAAAGTTCACAGTCCAGAATAATGGTATCGATCTGACAGATCTTCGTGTGGCTTATGTGATCAATAACGACCCTTACATCCGTCGTACAATAGATGACAAAAGTGATTTTGTTAATGTACGGACTGCTGAAAATGATATTTCCTTTGTCGACGATACTTTTATTACCGTCCTCGGGAAACTGTTTGTACTGGAGTCCAAAAATAAACGTCATTCGAACCTAAAACTTTATAATTACCCTAAAATGGATATTGTTCTGGATGCAAAATATTCCTATATAGCCGGTATTCATAACAAAGAACAGTATTTCTTATACACGGAATAAAAAATGGTTTATTCTTCCTTAGAGATTGATGAAATCTTAAATCAGGCACCTGTAATGGAACCGCAGCGGCAGTTCTATTTTGTTGACCAGTGCAGAAGGATCATTTCTGCTTTGGAAAAAGAAAAAGGCCGAAAACTGACCGTCTGTATCAATACCTTCGGCTGCCAGATGAATGCAAAGGATTCCGAAAAGCTGCTTGGCATCATGGAAGAAATCGGATATGTGGAAAGTGAAAGCGAAGATTCCGATTTTGTCCTTTACAATACCTGCACAGTACGGGAGCATGCAAATGTTCGTGTTTATGGTCGTTTAGGCGTATTAAAAAATTCCAAAGATAAAAACCCGGATATGATCATTGCGCTGTGCGGCTGCATGATGCAGGAAAATGCTGTTGTAGAAAAGATAAAGCAAAGCTATAAGCATGTCGATATTATCTTTGGCACATATAACATATACAAGCTGGCAGAATTACTGTTTAAGCATTTCACTTTGCAGAAAATGCAGATAGAAATATATGATGCACCGCAGGAGATCGTTGAAGATCTTCCAACGGAAAGGAAATACAAGTTTAAATCCGGTGTTAACATCATGTATGGCTGCAATAATTTCTGCAGCTACTGCATTGTCCCATATGTCCGGGGAAGAGAGCGCAGCAGAGAAAAAGAAGAAATCTTAAAGGAGATAAGAGCCCTGGCCGACGATGGCGTGATTGAGATCATGCTGCTTGGTCAGAACGTCAATTCTTATGTTCATGGTTTTCCTCAGTTATTGGAAGAGGCTGCCCAGATTCCGGAAATCAAACGGATCCGTTTTATGACATCCCATCCTAAAGATCTTTCCGATGACCTGATCCGGGTGATCAAAGATAATCCTAAGATTGCAAGGCATATTCACCTGCCGCTTCAGTCAGGAAGCACCAGGGTTTTAAAAGAAATGAACCGTCATTATACAAAAGAGGGATATCTGGAACTTGTAGATAAGATTCGCAGCGAGATCAACGATATTTCTATTACAACGGATATCATTGTCGGGTTTCCGGGAGAGACGGAAGAAGATTTTCAGGATACTCTGGATGTTGTCCGCAAAGCAAAATTTGAAAGTGCATTTACCTTTATATATTCCAAAAGAAGCGGAACGAAGGCTGCATTGATGCCGGATCAGATCCCTAAAGATGTGGTAAATGACCGTTTTAACCGGCTTCTTGCTCTGGTCACAGAAGGAGCCACACAACAGACCATGCGGTATACTGGTCAGATAGAAGAAGTTCTCGTTGAAGAGATCAATCAAAAAGATCCATCTCTTTTAACGGGTCGTATGTCAAATAACTCATTAGTACATTTTAAAGGTTCCAAAGACCTTGTCGGGAAGATGGCTAACGTACATCTGGATGAAGCAAAAGGTTTTTATTATTTAGGAACCCTCGTATAGTAAGGAGACACAATGGCTTTATCGCCAATGATGACAAAATATCTGGAAACGAAAGAGCAGTATCCGGACTGTATTCTTTTTTACCGCCTTGGTGATTTTTATGAAATGTTTTTTGATGATGCATTGACAGCATCCAAAGAACTGGAAATCACCTTGACCGGAAAAGACTGCGGTCTGGAAGAACGTGCGCCAATGTGCGGCGTTCCTTATCATGCTGTCGATGCTTATCTGAACAAACTTGTTTCAAAAGGATATAAAGTTGCTATCGCAGAACAAGTGGAAGATCCAAAGCTGGCAAAAGGATTAGTAAAACGGGAAGTGATCCGGGTGGTCACTCCTGGCACCAATATCAACCCGCTGTCTTTAGACGAAGATAAAAACAATTATCTGATGTGTATTTATTATGCATCGGATTATTTTGCAGTTTCTTTTGTCGATATCACAACAGGCGAATTTCTGACTACAACTATATCGTCATTGTCTTCACTAATGGATGAGATCAATAAGTTCCCTGTAGCAGAGATTATTTCGAATCATTCTTTTGCTATGTCCGGTGCCGACCTGGGATATTTAAAAGATAAACTTGGCATTACGTTTTATACAGTCAGCGATGCATACTTTGACCAGAAAGACAGTGTGGATCTGATCAAGCAGCATTTTCACGTGATCGATCTGTCAGGTCTAGGATTAAATGACTATCCGCTCTGTATTCCATGTATTGGAGCTACCTTACGTTATCTGTATGAAACGCAGAAAAACGGACTGGATTTCCTGAATAAACTGACAGTCTATTCCACTGGAAAGTATATGATCGTTGATTCTGCTGCCCGCAGAAATCTGGAATTAACAGAAACAATGCGGGAAAAGAATAAAAAAGGTTCCCTGCTATGGGTTCTGGATAAAACAAAAACGGCAATGGGTGCCAGAGCGCTGCGTTATTTCATTGAACAGCCTTTGGTCGACAAAGAAGAAATCCTGCTGCGTCAGGACGCTGTAGCAGAATTAAATGAATCTCTGATCGATCGTGATGAACTACGGGAGTATCTGAATCCGATCTATGATCTGGAACGACTTCTGGCAAAGATCTCTTATCATTCTGCAAATCCACGTGACCTGGTAGCATTTAAGAGTTCCCTTAAAATGCTCCCGGCAGTTAAGTACTGTATGCAGAAATATCACAGCCGTTTTTTAACGCAGCTTTATGAGGATCTGGATTGTCTGGAAGACCTTGAGAAACTGATCGATGATGCCATTGTGGAAGAGCCGCCTCTTTCAATTAAAGACGGAGGAATCATCAAGGAAGGGTATTCCGAACAGATCGACACACTGCGCAAATCCAAATATGAGGGAAAATCATGGCTGTCGGAAATTGAAGAGAAGGAACGGAATGCAACAGGCATTAAAACGCTGAAGATCAAATTCAATAAAGTATTTGGCTATTATATTGAAGTTACCAATTCTTTTAAAGATAAAGTTCCTGACCGTTATATCCGAAAACAAACTCTGGTAAATGCAGAACGTTATATTACTGAAGAATTAAAAGAACTGGAAGATACGATCCTCGGAGCAGAAGAAAAATTATTTGCATTGGAATATGATCTGTTTAGCGATATCCGGGATCAGATCTATGCCGAGATCCAAAGGATTCAAAAAAGTGCATCTGTCATTGCTAAAATTGATGCATTTGCCTCTTTGGCTTATGTGGCGGAGCAGAACCATTATGTACGTCCTCAGATCAATGACGATGGAATTATCCATATCAAAGATGGCCGTCATCCTGTCGTGGAAAAGATGATGGGAGAAGGTACCTTTATTCCAAATGATACATATTCTGATCAGGACGAAAACCGAGTCTGCGTCATCACCGGCCCAAACATGGCAGGTAAGTCCACATATATGCGTCAGCTTGCATTAATTGTATTAATGGCCAGTATTGGATCCTTCGTTCCAGCATCCTGGGCTTCTATCTGTACATGCGACCGCATCTTTACGCGTGTCGGAGCATCTGATGATCTTGCATCCGGACAAAGTACATTTATGGTAGAAATGACAGAGGTCGCCAATATCCTTCGCAATGCGACAGAAAAATCGCTTGTCATTCTGGATGAGATTGGAAGGGGCACATCTACCTATGACGGTCTTAGTATTGCATGGGCAGTGATCGAATATATAGCCGATAAGAAAAAATGCGGAGCGAAAACATTTTTCTCCACACATTATCATGAGCTGACAGAACTGGAAGGTCATATCGACGGCGTTAAGAATTACTGTATCAGTGTAAAAGAACAAGGGGATAACATTATTTTCCTGCGAAAGATCATCCGTGGCGGTGCGGATAAGAGCTACGGTGTCCAGGTTGCGGCATTGGCAGGTGTCCCTGATCCAATTATCAAACGTGCAAAAGAGATCGTAAAACAGCTTTCTTATGCAGACATAACGATCAATAAAGAAAACCAGATCATTCATACAGAAAGAGCAGAGGAAGAAGTGATCCTGCCGGAAGAGAATGAAACTGAAAACTATATCCGTTCTCTGGATCTGGATAAGCTTTCTCCGATTGAAGCTATCAACATTTTATATGATTTGAAAAACAGATTATGACGGAAATACATATTTTAGATCAATTAACAATCGATAAAATCGCAGCCGGCGAAGTGGTGGAGCGTCCTTTGAATGTAGTCAAAGAACTGATGGAAAACGCCATTGATGCAAATGCGACAAGTTTATCGGTAGAGATAAGGGATGGCGGCACTTCATTGATCCGTATTACAGATAATGGTGCAGGTATTGATAAAGAACAGATTCAAAAGGCTTTTTACCGTCATTCAACCAGTAAGATCAGCAGTGCCGATGATCTGTCGTTTGTCACGTCGTTGGGATTCCGTGGTGAAGCTCTATCCAGTATCGCTGCAGTTTCCAAAGTGGAGCTTTGTACGAAAACAAAGGATTCCATGACTGGTACCATTTATAAGATCAGCGGCGGTAAAGAAATCTCTATGGATGATGCAGGTCTTCCGGATGGAACGACTGTCATTGTCAGAGATCTTTTCTACAATACGCCTGCCCGTTTAAAATTCTTAAAGACGGCACAGACAGAAGCCGGATATATTCAGGATATGGTCAACAAAATTGCCCTGTCTCATCCGGAAATTGCCATTAAATTGACCAGTAACGGTGCTGTCCGTTTATCAACCAGCGGAAATGGTGATTTAAAAAGTGCTATCTACGCTGTATTTGGACGTGATATCACATCACATTTGTTAACTGTTGATGGTGTGTATGATACTTTATCAGTAAGCGGATTTATTGCTGCACCTGAAATAGCCAGATCCAACCGTAATTATGAACTTTTCTTTGTAAATGGAAGATATGTAAAAGATCCTGTTCTGAGCAGTGCAGTGGAAGAAGCTTTTCGCGGATACCAGATGAAGGGTACTTTCCCTTTTACTGTTTTGAATCTTAAGATCGAACCGGAATTAATGGATGTAAATGTACATCCAGCCAAGCTCGAGATCCGTTTTTACGATAACGAGCAGATCTTCCAGGCTGTAAAAGATGCAGTATCTACCGTGCTCTACAGGAGAGAAAACATCCCTTCCTTCACGGTTGGGCCGAAAGAGAAAGACGTCAAAGAAATCCTCCCGGTCAAACAATCTGTTCCGGAACCTTTTGAGGACAATCGAATTCGTCAGAATTCTGTCTTTTCAGAAGAGATTGTTTATCCTGTTGAGAAAGATGAACAGATTTCTTTTGAGCAGACAACATTTGCTCCGTTTATCAGTGAAGAAGCCCGGGAAAAGCATCGCCTGATCGGTGTGATTTTTGATACTTACTGGATTGCAGAATATCAGGATTCCCTTTATATTATTGATCAGCATGCAGCACATGAAAAAGTTTTATACGAAAAGTTTCTGGAAAATATTAATAATGGTGTTCACTATTCGCAGAAACTGATGCCTTCTCTTATTGTCACTTTGACTCCGAAAGAAGTTGAGGTGCTGGATAGATTTCACGAGCAGTTATCGGAGTTAGGCTTTGAGGTTTCCTCCTATGGCGGAAGTGAATATGCCATTTCAGCTGTTCCTGCAGATCTTTATACATTAGATGAAGCGGAATTGTTCCTGAGTTTTCTGGAAGAACTCACTATGCTTTTACCTGCTGTATCCTCCGAACTGCTGTTATCCAGGATCGCATCCGCAGCTTGCAAAGCGGCAGTGAAAGGCGGAAACCGTCTTACCTTTACAGAAGCCAACGCATTGATCGACCAGTTACTTTCTCTGGATAACCCATATAATTGTCCACATGGCAGACCTACCATCATTCAGATGTCTAAGACAGAACTGGAACGCAAATTCAAGAGGATCCTGTCATGAAAAAACCATTAGTCATTCTTTCCGGACCTACTGCGTGTGGAAAAACTGCACTTTCCATTTCTCTTGCCAAACAGATCAATGCAGAAATAATCAGCGCGGATTCCATGCAGGTTTATAAAGGGTTTGATATCGGTACAGCAAAGGTAACGAAAGAAGAAATGCAGGGCGTTCCTCATTATTTGATCGATGAAATGGAGCCGGATGAAGAATGCAATGTTTTCGAATTTCAAAGCCGTGCCAAGCATTACATTAATGACATCCACAGCCGGGGCAAGATTCCTATGATCGTAGGAGGCACCGGGTTTTATATCCAGTCAGTTTTATATGATATTGATTTTTCACAGGAGCCAGCTGACCGTACCTACCGACATCAATTAGAACAGTTAGCTGAAAAAAAGGGAAGTCCATTCCTGCATGAAAAACTGAAAGCGATCGATCCGGATGCTGCCGCTGCTATTCATCCGAACAACCAGAAACGTGTCATTCGGGCCCTGGAATTCTTTCATGAGACCGGAGATAAGATCTCTGATCACAACCGTATTCAGCAGCAAAAAGAATCTCCTTATCAGTTCGCTTATTTTGCATTGAACCGCAAAAGAGATATTTTATACGATCGGATCAACCAAAGAGTCGACCTGATGATGAAGGACGGCCTGGTAGATGAGGTATCCCGTCTCCTGGGGGAAGGATGCAGAGAAGACTATCTTTCTATGCAGGGATTGGGATATAAAGAGATTATTCCGTATATCCAGGGCAAATGTTCTTTGGAAGAAGCTGCAGATCTTTTAAAAAAGAATACCCGTCATTTCGCCAAACGACAGATCACCTGGTTTAAAAGAGAAAAAGATGTCTGCTGGATCAACTATGAGGACTTTGCATCGGAAGAAGCGATGCTTGAATATATGATCAACTACTTGAAGGAGGCCAACATTGTTTCATTATCCTGACATTGATGACGCTGTCATCACAAAAGCAGAACAGATAGAAGAAGACCTGAAAAAAGTATTCCAAAGGATCGATGAGATCTCAGAAGCAAATCAGTATAAAGTGCTTTCTGCTTTTATCAAGCATAAAGTCTGTGAAGCGGATTTTAATTCCGGCTCCGGCTATGGATACAATGAAGTTGGCCGGGAAAAGCTGGAGAGCGTATATGCCGATATTTTCCATACAGAGGATGCTCTGGTGCGTCCACAGATCACATGTGGAACACACGCACTTTATCTTGCGCTGAGCGCCATCCTGATTCCAGGTGATGAAATCCTTTTTATGTCTGGTGCTCCTTATGACAGCCTGGAAAAATCCATTGGTATTACTGACAGTCCGGGGTCATTAAAAGAGCATGGCATTTCCTACCACATTGTTCCAATGCTGGAAGGAGCACAGTTTGATTTTGATGCCATCAGAAGCAATATCCGGGAGAATACCAAAATTGCCTATATTCAGCGTTCCAAAGGATATGTAAATCGCCCGTCTATTTCCTGTGAGCAGATAAAAGAAGCGGTAGACTTTGTCAGATCCATTCGGGACGATATTATTCTTTTTGTAGATAACTGTTATGGAGAATTTGTAGAAGATAAGGAACCTACCGATGTCGGTGCAGATATCTGTGTTGGTTCCCTGATCAAAAATCCGGGAGGCGGACTCGCCCCAATGGGAGGTTATATTGCTGGCAGAGCAGATCTGATCGAGCGCTGTGCTTTTCGTTTAACTGCTCCTGGACTGGGAAAAGAAATCGGCGGCGCTTTAGGTACTTTAAAATCTTTCTATCAGGGATTATCTCTGGCTCCAAAGGTGGTTTCGGAAGCTTTAAAAAATGCACATTTTCTGGCTGCTATGTGTGAAGCGTACGGCTTTCATGCAAGTCCTTCTTCACAGGATGTGCATCATTGCATCGTGGAAGCAATTGATTTCTACGATCCCGATAAAGTCATTGCTTTTTGCCGGGCGATCCAGCATTCCTCTTATGTTGACAGCTATGTGACGCCGGAACCATGGGAGATGCCAGGATACAATGATCCTGTTATTATGGCCAGCGGTGCTTTTATGAACGGATCATCTATTGAGTTGTCCGCTGATGGACCGTTAAGAGAACCTTATACAGTCTATTATCAGGGCGGACTGACTTATGAGCATGGCAAATATGCCATCATGCGTGCGCTCACAGAAATAATAAAATAAACAACGGGGGTGTCTTCAAACATGCCATATAATGGCAAAGAAAGGAGACACTTATGTATAAAAAAATGAAAGAACTGCAGCCGGATAACCGGCCGGATGAGAAATTTCTGCATTTAGGACCGGCAGCACTGACTGAAGCAGAGCTTCTTGCAATCATTCTGCGGACAGGGACCAAAGAAGAGCATTCTGTCCAGCTCGCGGAAGAAATCTTGTGCAAGAATGAGCTGTCACATCAGGATATTTTAAATATCCTGAATCTGGATCTGGAAGACCTCTTAAAGATCAAAGGTGTCGGCATTGTAAAAGCTTTACAGATTAAAGCTGTAGCAGAATTATCGCTCCGTATTGCCACTACCAGTAAGAGGAAATCTCTCCTGATGTCTGATCCAAATTCCATTGCACAGTACTATATGGAACAGCTGCGACATAACAAGAGAGAAGTAGTTGTTTTATTAATGCTGAATTCCGCCTGTGAACTGATCAAAGATGAGGTCATTTCACAGGGGACTGTTAATTCTGCATTGTTTTCTCCCCGGGAGATCTTTCTGGAGGCTTTAAAAAATGAAGCCGTTAACATTATCATCGTGCATAATCATCCCAGCGGTTCAGTCCGTCCCAGCAAAAACGATATTGAAGGCACAAAAAGGATCAAAATGGCCGGGGATCTGCTTGGAATTGCCTTGCTGGACCATATAATTATCGGAGATAGAAAATATACAAGTTTTCAAGAATCAGGATTGATAAATCAATAAAGTTTGTTAAAATAATAGTATGAACATCGGGCTTATCGCGCATGATTCCAAAAAAGCGCTCATGCAGAATTTCTGTATCGCTTATAAAGGTATTTTGGGGAAACATGAATTGTATGCTACCGGCACAACCGGACGCCTGATCGAAGATGTAACGAATCTGAGTATTCATAAGTTTTTAGCTGGTCACCTTGGGGGAGGTCGACAAATGAGTGCTCAGATCGAATGCAATCAGATCGATGCCGTGATCTTTCTTCGTGATCCGGTCAAACAGCGTCAGAAC
This sequence comes from Lachnospiraceae bacterium, assembly GCA_045577235.1. GTDB lineage: Bacteria > Bacillota > Clostridia > Lachnospirales > Lachnospiraceae > RGIG5612. The sequence continues at coordinate 6,058 of JAZNHY010000149.1, read as the reverse complement.
GAGTTGGATTATGCCAGAGTATATGATTTATGTGACATACATAATATTCCGATTGCTACGAATGTTGCTTCCGCGGAAATCCTTGTTATGGCTATTGACCGCGGTGATCTAGATTGGCGTAACGCATATAAATAATTTACAGAACACGGAGGTGGTTGACCCATGGTTAAGCTTGTTGTAGGGACAAAAGGAAAAGGAAAAACAAAATATTTACTGGATAATGCAAATTCTGAAGCAAAGAGTTCAGATGGCGTTGTTATTTATCTCGATAAAAATACTAAGCATATGTTTGAACTGGACCGCAGTATCCGCCTGGTCAATGTAAATGAGTATCCTGTCCCTGATTTTGATGTATTAATGGGATTCATCTGCGGGCTGATTGCCGGCAATAACGATATAGAAGCAATTTATTTTGACAGTTTTCTTACCCTTACAAACCTGGAAGGGAAAGATGTAACAGATTCTATCAACAAACTGATCATCTTATCCGATAAGCTCAACGTTGACTTTATCGTCAGCCTTTCCATGGATGAATCGGATCTTTCCGAAACTTTCAAGGAGTACATCGTTCTTTCACTGTAAATGGCAAAGAAGAGCAGTACAGTCAGAACCAATAAAACAAGAAAAAAACAACTAAATATCGGGATCATCATTTGTATTGTGATAATCCTGTATTTAGTTGTTAATTTTTGTATCTATTTTTTCACAAACCGCATCTCCGTTTATGAAGTTACTTCCGGTGCTACAGCCAGCAGATTTGAGGGGCAGTACAATGCTCTGATCCTTCGTGAGGAAACCGTTGTCCCTTCTGTCGGGTCCGGTTATGTTAACTTTTTTGTCGGTGATGCGACACCTATTCATGTAGGCCAGCAGACTTATGTGGTTGATGGTACGGGAGAAATATCATCCCGTTTGGAAAAAGCTGCAAGGGATCAATCTATTTTAAGTGCAGATAATCTTGCAAAGATCAGAAGCAGTCTTTTTGATTTTGATTCTTCCTTCCGTGCGGATCATTTTTACGAGATCTATAATTTCAAATATAAGATCGAATCACAGATTCTGGAATTGATCAACAGTTCCGTGTTTGAGAGTATTAATGCAGATCTGGCATCTATCGGAGAAAATACTTATCAGATCGTTTCTTCTGATATTTCCGGAGTCCTTCTGCACTATATTGATGGCTTTGAAGCCACCCGTCCAGAAGACGTAGAATCCTCCGCTTTTAACAAATCTGAATATCAAAAACAGATCATTAAGACAAATGACCTGCTGGCAGAAGGAGATCCTGTATACAAGGTCATTACGTCTGAAAAATGGAATCTGGTTTTCCAGATCTCTCATCCGGATGCCTTTGAAGGCATATCTAATATTGATATTGAATTCTTAAAAGATAACGTCATTGCAAATGCTGATTTTACGATGTTTACAAAATCCGGGAATACGTATGGCGTATTATCTTTGGATAAATACATGATCCGTTATGTTACGGAACGTTTCGTACAGATTTCTTTGATTGATCAGACGCAGGAGGGTATTAAAGTTCCTAAAACAGCTGTCACTGAAAAACAGTTTTACACCATTCCGACTTCCTACCTTTCACAGGGCGGCAATTCATCCAACCGCGGTTTCAATAAAGAAATCTTTCTGGAAGACGGATCGACCAGTATTCAATTTGTTCCTGTGACATTTGCCCGGATTACAGATGACACCTGCTATGTCAGCACCGATGATTTTTCAGACGGCGATGTTCTAGTCATGAACGAAAGTGACAGCCGTTATCAAGTCGGAGCAAAAGAAAACCTGAAAGGTGTTTTCGTTTCCAATGGCGGCTACGCAGTTTTTAAAACCATCGATATCATAGGTGAAAACAACAGTTTTTATATTCTGAATCCTGCTACCAGCCAGGTCAGTTTATTTGATCAGATCGTACGCAACAGTGCAAAAGTAAAAGAGAACGATATTATTAACCGCTAAACCATGATTAAAGAAAATCTGAAACAAGTATTATCTATTATTGAAGAAGCTAAAAAGGACAGCCCGTATCATCAGGATGTCACTTTAGTAGCTGTTAGCAAAACCCATCCTGCCGAAGATATACAAGAAGCGTATGACGCCGGGATCCGTGATTTTGGAGAAAACAAAGTACAGGAATTGATGTCCAAAATTGATGTTCTTCCACAGGATATCCGCTGGCATCTGATCGGGCATCTGCAGCGCAACAAGGTGAAATATATTATCGGAAAAACCTATTTGATCCATTCCGTTGATTCCCTGCGTCTAGCAGAAGAAATTGAGAAAGAATCAGCAAAACATCAGGTCATTACACATGTTCTCGTCCAGGTAAATGTTTCCAAAGAAGAAAGCAAATCCGGCATAGAAACAGAGCAGGCTATCGATCTGATCCGCGCTATTTCTGAAATGAAACATATCCAGGTGGAAGGCTTGATGACAATCGCTCCGGAAGATGAAAATCCGGAAAATGTACGCTGTTATTTCCGTATGCTGAAAAAGTTATCACTTGACATTGATGCTTTAAACATTGATAATATTTTTATGAATTTCCTCTCTATGGGTATGAGTGGAGATTTTGTTGTGGCAATCAATGAGGGCTCGAATTTAGTCCGTATCGGAACCAGAATTTTCGGTGCAAGAGACTATTCAAATATGTAATAAAAAAGGAGATATCATGGGAAAATTCAGCGATAAGTTTTTAAATGCATTTATGAAAGGCGACGACGAGTACGACGACGATTTCGATGAGTACGATGATATCCTGGATGAGGATGAATATTTTCCGGAAGATGATTTTGAGGAAGTTCCGGCTCCGGCTCCAAAGAAAAAAGAAAGAGCAGTACCGGAAGAAAAACCGGCAAGATCATTTGCAAGACCTGCTAAAACTTCTTATCATTCAGGAAAAGTCGGACAGCAGGAGGTATGCGTTTTTAAACCTTCTTCCATCGAAGACTCCAGAGAAATCACAGAAACTCTGCTTCTCGGAAAAGCTGTGATCATCAATTTCGAAGGATTGCATGTGGAAATCTCTCAGCGGATCATTGATTTCATTTCCGGTTCCTGCTATGCACTGGATGGAAATCTGCAGAAGATCTCCAATTACATTTTTATTGCGACACCAAATTCGGTCGATATTTCCGGAGATTTTCAGGATCTGTTCGGCGGTGGTGATAGTTCCTTTGATATTGCAGGATTCAAATCTCCATTGTTATAAAAGAGCTTGACCTTTCTCAGCTGCCTACCGGATTCGATAGGCAGCTGAATTTTTTAATCAGAACTTTTTCTTAAGGAAACATACTATTTTGGATTACAAAAAAATCATTCGGCAAAATATAATTATCCAGATTCTTTTATTTATCGTTTTACTTGTGATCGACCGGTTAACTAAATACTGGGCCGTGCAGGTTTTAAAACCAAAAACATCCATTGACCTGATTCCAAATGTTCTGGAATTCCGTTATTTGGAAAATAAAGGGGCTGCTTTCGGTTTCCTGCAGAATCAGCAATGGCTTTTCTATATCATCACGGCAATCGTATTGGCAGTTATTGTTTATTTCTGGGTTCGCGTGTTCCGTCTTTCGAAAAGCTATATAACAATAGAACCAGAAAAATTCAAGAAAAAAACATTTATGGACCGCAGTTTTCTAAATTATATTTTGGTGTTTTTAGCGGCTGGTGCCATCGGAAATCTGATCGATCGTATTGCACATTCCTATGTAGTTGATTTTATTTATTTTAAACTGATCAATTTCCCGATCTTCAATTTTGCTGATATCTGTGTCTCATTAAGTGCAGTCATACTGGTGGTGTTCTTTATCTTTATTTACAAAGAAGATCCGGAATTTGTCCTGCTGGACGGAAAGAAGAAATAATGGGAAAGATCGTTTACCAGGTTTCACCGGAATGGGAAGATCTCAGAATTGACAAATATCTGACAGAGCAGTCTGAACAGTTATCCAGAAGTTATATCCAAAAATTAATTAAAGAAGGGCACTTGTATGTCAACGATCAGATGTGCCGTTCCAGTTACAAAGTCAAAGAAGACGATGTAATATCTTTTGATGTGCCGGAAAATACCACACTTCAGGTTGAAGCAGAAGATATTCCGCTGAATATCTTATTTGAAGATGAAGATGTAATCGTTATCAATAAGCCAAAAGGCATGGTCGTTCATCCGGGAGCTGGTCACTACACAGGAACTGTAGTAAATGCTTTACTGTATCATTGCAAAGACTTGTCCGGAATTAATGGGATTTTGCGGCCAGGCATTGTTCATCGAATCGATAAAGACACATCCGGCGTCATAATTTGTGCGAAAAACGATTTTTCCCATAAAAATCTGGCTGATCAGCTCAAAGAACATTCTATAACAAGACAATACGAAGCCGTCGTTTTAGGCAATTTCCAGGATTTAGAAGGAACAATTACCGGAGATATCGGCCGAAATCCAAAGGATCGCTTAAAAATGGCTGTTGTAACCAAAAATGGAAAACCGGCAGTAACACATTATAAAGTCATAAATCAATTTGCAAAAACGGCTTTTATTGAATGTAAGCTGGAAACCGGAAGAACGCATCAGATTCGCGTTCATATGGCATATAAACAGCATCCGTTATTAGGAGATATCGTTTATGGCGGTAAAAACGCCGAATATAAATTAAACGGCGAATCATTGCAGGGACAAACGCTGCATGCAAAAATTCTAGGCTTTAAACATCCGCGGACAAATGAATATATGGAATTTACTGCGCAGAGACCTGATTATTTCAATGAATTGCTTGAAATCCTTTCTAAATAAGCATTTTTCGAAATTTCCCACTTGCATTTGATTCTGGAAATATGATACAATGATGTCGTTAAAGTATTCTTTGAAGACAAGTTGTGTGGACATGTTTCAGGAGATATTATGAAGCTGCAGCAGTTAATGAGTTATGCCAGAAGGGCGATCGATGACTACTCCATGATACAGGAGGGAGACAAAATTGCTGTCGGAGTTTCCGGCGGTAAGGATTCGATGGCTCTTGTTTATTGTCTGAAAGGACTGCAGAGATTCTATCCAAATCATTTTGAGTTAGAAGCAATCAGTGTGGATCTTGGCTTTGGAAATATTGATTTTCAAAAGATAGAGGAGTTCTGTAAGAAAGTAGAGGTGCCCTTCTCTATTGCTTCCACTGATATTTCTTCCATTGTTTTTGATGAACGGAAAGAGAAAAGCCCTTGTTCTTTATGCGCAAAAATGCGAAAAGGCGCTTTTAATACCCTTGCAAAGGAGCATGGATGCAATAAAACGGCATTCGGCCATCATAAAGATGATATTATTGACACCATGCTGCTCTCTTTGATTTTTGAAGGACGCTTCTACTCTTTTTCTCCTGTTACTTATCTGGACCGCATGGATCTGACTTTGATCCGTCCTTTTATGTATGTAGAAGAAGCAGATATCATTGGTTTTGCAAATAAATACGAGATCCCAGTTCTGAAAAATCCATGTCCGGTTGATGGTGAAACAAAACGTCAGTATGCAAAAGAGCTCGCTAATCAGATACAGCGCGATCATCCTGGTGCGAAAGACCGTATGTTCAATGCGATTCTTGAATCTGTAGAATCTTATCAGAAAGGCCGCTATCCATTACAGCATTGAGGTTATTGTTATGGCAAATAGAAGTTATCATGACCAGTTTCGAATTGATACAGATATGAAATTACGGGAAAAATGCAAAGAACTTCCTGCTTTTGTTTCGACTTTTTTCCGTGGGATTGAAGCTACAACATCTGCCAGAACGCGTATGGCGTATGCGTTTGATCTTAAGATATTTTTCACTTATCTGAAAAATGAAACCGGTCTCGGCGGAAATAAAGAGATCACACAGTATCACATTTCTATTCTTGATAAAGTCACGCCGACTATCATACAGGACTATATGGACTACCTGAAAGTATATAACAATGAACAGGATGTCGAATGCACCAATTCCGAACGGGGATTAATGCGCAAGCTCTCCTCTCTTCGTTCCATGTATAAATATTTTTACCGGATGGAGATGAT
>JAZNHY010000148.1:0-5190 GCA_045577235.1 Lachnospiraceae bacterium | reverse complement strand
TTTTCTGTAACTTTATAGTTATCTTTGTTTGTTGTGCCCCAGTTGATGCTGTAAGTGATATCGGAAGATCCCACCTCAGTCTGGGAACCGTTTGCTGTAACAGTCGCGGTCTCGTCATTTACAAGGCCTGTGATGGATGCTGCTGCGTTAGTCAGGGCACTGCCATCATATTCCTTGCTTGCGGAGCCCGTTGTGATCGTTACAGGTGCCGGGGTGATCTTTAATGTGCCGGATACAAATGTTGCATTATAGTATCCTGGAACTGTAATTTCTGCCTGCTCTTCTTCCGTTAGATAGTCTTCCTCCGATACGTCTACGATAGAAGGAGCTTCACCGAGCTGTTCTTCGATGGCAGCTATATCAGCGTCCAATGCACCTTCAATGGTGTATTCGCCATCCAGAGATTCGCCATCATATGTTTTACTATCAGTCTTTGCCGTAATCTTAAGCGGAAGTGTGTAGTAAATGGTGATGACATTGCCGTCTGCTTTCACAGTAATTTTCTGGCTCGGATTGTAGCTGTCTACTGTTAAGTCAAGCGTCTGATATTTCGTAACAGGCTGTGCGGAGTATTCAGAACCGATTTTTACGGTTGCTGTTACATCTTCCGCTACTTTCGTCTCAGTACCTTTCAGGTAATGATGAACGGTAACGTCTGCAGATACTTGTTTCCATACAGCGTACAGATCGTGGTAAGGCTGCTTCTCATCGCATGCTACCTGGGTAACTTCGACATTTGCTTCGCCGTTCTTCACGCTGAAGGTCTTGTTTACCGCATCATAACGAAGCCACAGATTGGAAGCATCAACCGGAGATGCCGGCTTCTCGCCCTCTTCGTATCTTGCCCAACCGATGAACTCATAATTTGTATATGAGAATCGGGTTGCCGGCTGAATACTGATCGGAGAGTTCATTTTTACATTTGAAACAGATTCCATATCAGTTGTGCCGTTGTTTGCATACCAGTCGATATGAGTCAGGGTTTCTTCATCAATATCTTTGTACTCTGCACGAAGCTGTACAAGATAGGTATAGCTTGGGTTTTCAGCTGTGCTGCCTTCGTTTTCAGTCACATGTGCATAAGCTTTCAAAACTTCGAAAGTATCACCAGGATAAACCGTATCAGCAGTATCTGCGAATTTGCTTCCATCCCATTTCTGAATTACCCAGTGAAGGAACTCTTTCTTATTATCACTCGGTTTTGATGCTGTGGTTGCAACTGCCATTGCAAGATCTTTGTATGTCAGAGGATCCTGATAGCTGGTTGTTCCATCTGCAAATTTGCCGTCAGCTGCGTCAAATACGACATTGATGCCGTTAGCGCCAAGGAGTTTGCTTCTCCATTTTGCATAGAGGTCAAGGCTTCTCGTAATCCAGAAACGTTCTGTGTCTGCGTTTCTGTTTTCTGTCGGGTTGCCATAAGTATCCAGCTCGGTGGATCTGGTCTTGTCATAAGCTGTGGTGACTGTCGAATCGTTCAGAACAAATGCGTCAAAGTTAAATGCATGTGAAAGAGCTGCATCTGTATACCATCCGACTAATTCATAGTCATCGCGGATACCCGTAATGGCATTGATGGAGTCGCCCAAGTTCACACGGAAAGACGTGTTCTGTCCGCCCATGCTGAAGGATGCATCGCTTGTCGGAACGTTCGGGTTCAAGAATACACGATACTGTTTCAGTCTCCATTTTGCATAAACGGTGATGCCGTCTGCAGGCATGGTTGTAAAGGTATATTCCTGGGTACAGTTCTTGTCTGCATACCAGCCTTCAAAAGCATAATCTCCATAAGTCGGTGCATAATAATTTGCTCCGCCTTTTGCATAGGATCTGACGTCTGCTTCATAGAACATTTCCTCTGTCTGAGAAAGTTCCCCTCTGTTCGCTTCTGTCGTGATCGGGTTATTATTTCCGTCCACATAGATACCGTCCATATAGGTAATCTTGCTTTTAATTCTGGCGAAGCGGATGTTCAGAGGATTTCCGCTGTAAGAACCATAAGAGCCGCTTGCGTTTGGTCCGCTAAGAAGATTCCAGTTTCCGTTATTTCCGCTTCTGTAAGCGTAAGCATAAAACCCGGTATACTTATCGGTGATGGAAAAGCTGTTGCCGTCCATACCAATGGAATCATGCGGAGTCGTCGGCCAGGTTCCGTCAGCATTCTGCTGATAGAAGTTTCTGACATTGTTTCCGCCATCTTCTCTTGTCAAATCCAGTGTCACATTAGCAGGATTTGGAAGCTTAAATGCGCCGATGAATGAAAGGGTTGTGGTGCCATACTGCCAAAGGGTGGCAGTTCCGGTTCCGGTTCCCTGTGCATTGTTATAAGACCTGGTTGGCCAGGTGAATGTCAGCGGTGCTTCATATAATCCTGTATAAGTAACCGTATGCGCATATGTGTTATTATTCTCGTTTAAGATATATCTGTTTCCTGCATCGAAATTGATCGTGATCACGTTCCGGTTGTAATAAACGTTCACAACAGACGTACCTTCTGCGGTAATTGCTACGTTCGTGTCAAACGTATTTACATGGAAACCTGTATAGGCTTTCTCTACGTTGTTGACTCTCACGTTGCGGGTCTGTGCCGGAGTCGTTCCGGTATTCACGTTGCTGCCGTTCTGAACAACTGCCGTGATGTTCTGTCCAACGGTACCTTCTGCCGTAATGCTTTCTGCGAAGTCATATCCGGTTCCGGTTACGTTCTGTTTCCAGATGATGACAGAATACGGAGCGGTTGTCTTTGCAATCCACTTTGCGTAAACGGTCGTTGTGCTCTCCAGAGGCTGTGTGAAATCAAATTCTTTTCCATCTGTGCAGGCCTCATCTGTATACCATCCGCCAAAGGTATAGCCGAATCTAGAAGGCTCTTCCGGTTCTTCCGGAGCGTTGCCTTCCAGGAACTGCGGAGAGGTATAGCTTGCGCCTTTTCCGTTTTCTTTGAAGATCAGCCACTGTCCAACCGGTGCTTTTACCGTAAGGATCACGTCCGCACTGATAATGATTGTTGTATCGTTCGGGATCGTTGCGCCTTCTTCAATCGGGTTTCCTTCTGCATCCGTAATGGTTCCTGCAGTCGTGAAAAACCAGCCCTGGAATTCCTGATCGGATGTCTTTGGTACGTAGGTCTCACTAACGAGGTAAGATGCGGAAGCGTCTCTTGTCAGGAGGCCTTCGTTTTTAATAACTACGCTGTCTTCATCTTTATAAGTCACGTTCATTACGTGGAAGATCATTGCGTAGATATTCAGCTCTTCGCCGTCTGTAACGCCTGCATTCAGTTTTGCCTTTACAACTTCGCGAACCTGATCGATAGTCATAGCCGGGTTTGTTCCATCTTCAAGACCCTCTACTGTGTAATTTTCCACAGTGGTCCATCCACGGAATACTTCGCCCGCACCCAGGGAACCTGCACCAGGATCATAAACAACCTGATCAAAGATTTCATTTGCGATGTCGCTCTTTTTAACGATCGGCTCAGCGATGAGGGTGCCACCATTCATAAACTTCACATGCAGTCTTGCGTCATCTCCTGTTGTAACAACAGCATAGACGGAAAAATGCTCTGCTCCAAAAGCGCTCTCTGCGCCGTTGGAGAAAACATCCTGCATGACTTCTACAGAACCATCGTTTTCGATATGAACGATATTGGTATCGGCGTTCTGCTCTACACCGATTGCGTTCAATGTCACTTTTACTTCTTTCTGAGGCTGGATCTCCACGCCATCTTTAAAGAAAGTAATATCAACAGCTTTGATCTGCTTAACTTCATTTTCTACTGCATCATTGACCTGATCGTAGATACCTGAAGCATCAACAGACTTAACTGTCATAATGGTTCCTTCCGGGAATGTGCCTTCTACTGCTTCTACTTTTACGCTAACGCCATTTGCCGCGCCGTAGAAGACATGAGCAGGCATGCTTTCCTTCGTCTTTTCTGTTTCTGTTTCTTTTGGTGTTTCTGTTTTTTTCGGTGTTTCTGTTACTGTGTTTTCGTTCGCAGCTGTTTCTTCTTCGGAAGGTTCTGCTTCAACATTTTCAGATGTTTCAGCGTCTGCTTCCATCTGCTCATCGGATTCCTCTGCAACAACCGGTGTGTCCGCCGGTTCCTGTATGTCTTCTGCAAGAATTTCTTCTGCAGATACATCAGGGATCTCGACTGCAGCGGTATCTTCCTGATAGGAGATACCCGGCAGCTCTTCTTCCGGAACAGCTGTGTCTGTCGCTACTTCAACTTCCGTAGCGGCAGTGCTCTCTTCTTCCGATGCGAAGACCACACTTATCCCCGGCGGACTCAGGCAACTGAGCAGAACCATAACCGCCAGGAACATGATTGACAATTTTTTCAAAAAACGTCTTTTCATTTTTTTCCATCCTTTCTTTAATATTTTTTTGACACATTTTTTGATTGTCGACCTTATTATTGAGTTTTGGACGTCACAACATCCGTCATCAATTCCGGTTTCTTTCGACAAATGACATAAAAAAAGAGCGGTCATCCGACTGCTGCCGTTTGATCGCTCTTTCAAAAGCAATTTCTTATTTAATTATGCTCTGCCTGTGCTCCTGTCACGCCCGGATGGCTCATGTTATAAAGCTGCTTTGATCTTTTCCAAGGCTGCCTGCAGTTTTTCCGTATCCTGCTCACCTGTTTTCCAAGGAAGGATCGCATTATCTCCTTTATAGCGCGGGATCAGATGAATATGGAAATGGAATACACTCTGTCCGGCTGCTTCATTGTTATTCTGCAGCAGGTTAAAGCCGTCTGCCTGAAAGACCTCTGTCATAACGATCGCCAGTTTCTTTGCCAGCTTATAGGCTTTTGCCAGGATCTCTTCATCGATCTCATAGATATTGGCATAGTGCTCTTTCGGCAAAATCAGCGCGTGGCCGAGCGTTGCCGGGCCGGCATCAAAGATGACTGCAAAATCGTCATCTTCATATAACTTCATGGTTGGGATATCCCCATTTGCCAGTTTACAAAAAATACACTCAGGATCTTTCATGTTCTTTTCTCCTTTCTTGTGGTCCCTGCTGCGTTAAATGCGATTGCAAGAATAATGCCTAATATAAATCCAGCGATATGTGCCACCACGTCCACTCTGGTACTCATAAAATTGGAATAAAAGAGGAAGATGATCACAAACCCGATCCGCAGCCACATCATGCCGCGGCCGGTCCGTCCCCGGG
>JAZNHY010000147.1:0-6042 GCA_045577235.1 Lachnospiraceae bacterium | reverse complement strand
GGCATACCAGATGCTCAGGCCCTTGAATTCCTTTCCGCCTAGACGTTTTTGGAACTGTTCCTCTGGCAGGCACTTTTGTGCAACTGGAACAGGATAGTTTGGAACTTTCAGCACGCCGCTGGTGCGGAAGCGCTGCATCGGGACGCCCGGTTTTTCCATGTTGCCCATCAGCATATCCATGGTGTCTGCAGCCATTGCTGCCTGTACGGAGTTTGGTGTCTGGTCTGTTGCCACGCCCAGACAAAGTCCGCTCGGGGAGTTGTCTGTGTAAAGACGGATCGCTTCTTCTATTTTGGCCGGGTCCAGCTGGCAGATCTCGCCTGCTTTCTCCAGCGTGAATTCATCTGCGCGCTCCAGCAAAAGCTGTGCGCCTGTCTTATATATTTTCCCGTTGATTTCATAAGAACCAAACAGGGCGATGTCCAGATTATCCTGGTATGGATAAATAAGAGCTTTTGCGGACGATGTCTTCTGATCCCAGACGGTAAAGATATCGACACCGTTTGCATCTGCCTTATCCTTAGCCAGACCCAGTTCACACGCGCGGATCATTTCCTTTGTATCCGGATTGACCAGATATGGAAGGTTGGTCCATTTCAGAACAAAGTCGTGATCGTACAGTTTATTAGTCAGGATATAACGGATCCAGGCCAGCATCAGTGCGACATCGGTACCCGGACGGATTGGCAGCCAGACGGTTGCTTTGGCAGCATCCGGCGTAAAACGCGGATCGATCACAACGGTCTTAACGCCCTTTGCGCGCAGTTCATTGACCATGCGGCCACCGCTGGAAGGGCAGGAGAAGGAAGGATCCGTTCCCCAGAGCACGAGTGTCTGAATTGGATTGTGTTCTTCATCATAAAATTCCAGACAGTTGGAATCGGCTATGGAATTATCGCTTCCACCATACATCATGGCTGCAGCCAGTACACGCGGCAGATAGCATTGCGCACAACCTGGTTCAAACCAGTTTGGTGTGCCAAAGATATTACAGAAGCGGGCGATGCTCCAGATCTCCGGATTGCCGCCTCCGCCGGTAGAGCAGAAGACATACTCTGCACCGAAATCTTTTTTGACCTGCATCAGCTTATCAGCGATCATGCCCAGCGCTTCATCCCAGGATGCCCGGCGGAATCTTCCACCGCCTCTTGCACCGACACGGATCAGAGGGTATTTATTTCTGTTTGGATGATATAAAGCGGAGATACCTGAAAGACCCTTCGCGCACATTTTGCCTTTGCTCATCGGGTCGGCCGGATTGCCTTCCAGACGGATGACACGTCCGTTTTTTACATGAGCCAGCACACCACAGTTTGCGATGCATGCGCGGCAAGCTGTGGAAACGATCTTTTCCTCGTCAGATACTTTTATGACTTTCGGTTCGCCTTTTGTGAAAAATGTTTTTTCTTCAGCGGCCTCTTTCAGACCGGAAATGGATATTGCCTGTAAGTATTCGTTTGCGTTCATGCTGCTTCTCCGTATTATGGTTGTTGTTATGTTTATATAATATATTCCAAAACGCTTGCAATCAATATCAATTTATGATATAAATAATTCCGAAAGAGAATCAATTGTACAAAACGGACGATATTTACCACAAAATGGCCTTGATTCATTCGAATAACCGATCATTCGGAAAGGAGACACTATCATGACAGAAGATCAACTCTTATATTTTACCTCGATCGTGGAATGCGGCAGCTACAGCGAAGCCGCACTGGACCTGAATATTTCCCAGTCCACCATCAGCAAACAGGTCGCACAGCTGGAGAGTGAACTGAATGTGAAACTGTTTGACCGTTCTACACGAAAAGCATCTCTGACACAGGAAGGCGAGGCACTGTATCCGGAAGCAGCAGCACTGCTGACACAGATCAAAGCTGTGAAAAATCATGCAGCCGCATTGAGTCTTGGCGGCAGAAGAAAGATCGATATCATCGCACTGCCGTTTGTAGGTAACCTCAACTTTTATGTTCCGATCTTCACATTCGAAGACAGCCACTTAAACTGTGAAGTGCATCTGTATGAAATGGAAGATAATGAACTGTATAAAAAGATCGCTGCAAAAGATTTTGATATTGCGATCTGCTATTTCGATCCGGAGCAGATGACCAATAATATCCGTTTCTATCCGATCATCGAAAACGAAATGGTGGCAGCTGTACATAAGAGCAGCCCGCTTTCCCAGGAAAAAGCACTGACACCGCAAATGCTTGATAAAGTCCCTGTGATGGGAACACAGGATTTCACTACACTGAACAAAGTATACGAATTATATTTTAAGAAATTTAATGTGACGCCGCACGTGTTCTTCCGTTCCAGACCACAGACCCTTTTGGGGGCAGCTGCAGCAAAGAAGAGCGTTGCGCTGTTAGACCGTCTGCATGCTAACATGTTCCGGACACCGGCAGACATTTCGCTGATCCCGTTTTCACCGAGTTTGAAATGCGCAGTCGGTATCGCTGTGGATGAAGAAAAAGCAGATGACCCGGTCATCCAGGAACTCATCGAAACGCTGTCACATTAATCAGTCAGTTCCTCGACATCCTTGACAAAATTTGAAACTGGGATCTGGCCGGCTTCCTGGACTTTGTCCATGTAATCCTTGGCTTGTTCCAGAGCTGCCATGATCATTTCAACCGAATTTTCAATGCCGTAATCAGAGGTGTGCAGCGTCATTCCGTAATGCGCTGCAAGACCCCAAGGCATGTTGGTGAAATGCTTGCAGTAGGCAGCCCGGCTGAGATCTTCCTTTTTTACAAGTTTACGAGCATCATCGAAAGAAAGATGGTGCTCTTTTGCTATACGCTCTGCACGGAACGAACGGTCCGCGGAGAGGAACAAGTTTAAAGTATTCGGACGGCCTTTCAGAATGTAGCCGCCCAGACGGCCAACGATCACACAGCTTTCCTTTGCTGCCAGTTCGCGGATGACCTTGACCTGGCTGCGGAAGATATCTTCTTCTTTGGAACGGATCTGCGTTTCCGCGTTGTTGTTGCGGATCCATTGGGAGATCAGGCCGACCCCCATACGCTCTTCATTTTTCTGGACTTCATCTGCAGGCAGGCCCATTTCTTTTGCAGTCTCGGAGATGACGGCATAATCATAAAACGGGATGCCCAGACGCTTTGCAACTTCCTCGCCGATCTTATGCCCACCGCAGCCAAGCTCCCGCTCGATCGTAATAACAAGCGGATATGTTGCACCAGCCAGTACCGGGGATTCCGGCATATCCGGAGAGATCTCCAGAAACTTGTCCAGAAAATGAATGTGGCGGTTGTAGAAACGGGTGAAAAAGCCAACCAGAAAAGCGGCGATCACGGTTCCCTCGCGTACGCCGTTTAATTTATGGAAAACAATAAAGGAAATAGCCGTACTGAGGGCAATGAACACCCAGTCGATGATGATCTTGACTGTACCGAATTCCAGATGCAGTTTATCTGAGATGGCGCTGATGGCGCCTTCTGCAGCCATCAGGATCAGGGATGCTTTTACTTCCAGAAAAACGCCTAAAGCCATGATCAGACAGCTGACAACACATAAAAGAAGTTTCAGCCAGTATGCGTTGATCTGCAGCGGTGCAACAATAGCCAGTGTCAGATCAGTGAAATAACCAAACGCGAAAACCACCACCAGCTGCAGAAGATTGATCAGTTTAAAGTTTTTGCGCAGCAGCAGGATCTGCACGACGACAAACAAAGCATTGACGATCATCGTGAATGTTCCCATGGATAATGGGAGAAACAAGCTGAGCACATAGGATAGGCTGGCGGACGGAGAAACACCAATGCTGGATTTGGACGACAGCGCGATGCCGAACGCCAGAATAAAAAGGCCTGCCGCAAGGACAGCTAATTTTTTCAGAAATAGCGGGAAAGTCATTCTAGTCTTCATGCAGTTATTTTAACAGAGATAAAAAGGAAAACCAAGCGCTTCTGCCTACAGCAGAGTTATTGATAAAGAGGGCAGATTTTGATATATTTTATAACGTATAGAATTGTGGATCTGTGATGATTGAAACCGTAAGAAAAACGAAAAAACGAAAGTGCTATCACAAAAGATCCGCACAATTGCGCTCAGCAAAAAGAAAGGCGGCAAATATGGAATATACGACCATACAGGGAACCGGACTTCACGTATCAAAAATGTGTCTGGGCACCATGATGTTTGGCGGACAGACAAGCAACGAGGAATCCGTAGAGATCGTCCGGTATGCGCTGGAAAACGGCATCAACTTTTTTGACACGGCTAATATTTATACGCAGGGAAAAAGCGAGATGCTTTTGGGCGAAGCGCTGAAAGGACACCGCGAGGAAGCGGTGATCGCAACAAAAGTAGGCGGCCCGTCCTGGAAAGGGGAAAACGGAAGAGGCCTTGGAAGAAAGCATGTCATGGCCAGTGTGGAAGTTTCATTAAAACGTCTCCGCACGGACTACATTGATATTTTCTACATGCATTTCCCGGATCCGAACACGCCGATGGAAGAGACTATCGAAACGATGGACGAGCTCATCCGCGCCGGAAAGATCCGCTATTACGGCGTCAGCAATTACGCAGCATGGCAGATCTGCAGCATGATCGAAAAAGCGCAGAAGATGCAGCGCCACGCACCGGTCATCACCGAGTCGGTCTACAATGCACTGACACGCGGAGCAGATGAAGAACTCCTTCCGTTCCTTCGTCAGTACAATATAGGCCTGGCGGCTTACAATCCGCTGGCTGGAGGACTTCTGACCGGAAAGCATACCAGGGAAAAGGCAGTGCCGGGCACTCGCTTTGATACAGAGCAGGGATACCGTAACCGTTACTGGAAAGAAGAAAACTTTGATGCCATCGAAACGCTGGAGCAGATTGCTTCTGAGAATGGCATGTCTATTCTGGAACTGGCGATCCGCTGGATCTTATCCGAGCCGGCAGTAACCAGCCCGATCATCGGTGTCAGCCGCCTGGAGCAGCTGAAACAGAATATCGAGATCGTGGAAAAAGGTGCACTGGAGCCGCAGATCAAAGATGCGTGCGATGGCGTCTGGAACCGGATCAAAGGCGACTACTTTAGTTATCACAGATAAAAAACCGGAGGCATAAAATATGGGAATTAACTGCCCGTCATGCGGCGGGAAAATGGTTTTTGATATTGCAGAGCAGCAGCTGAAATGCGAATACTGCAATAGCAGAATGACGATTCAGAAATACAAATCAAATAATGAAGGCGAGCAGCAGCAGATGACCTACGACACGGTTGTCTATACCTGCCGGAACTGTGGCGCAGAACTGACAGCACCGGATGAGCAGACAGTTGCTTACTGTTCTTACTGTGGAAGTGAACAGATGCTTACAGCAAAACATGAGCAGACCCTGCGGCCGAAAAACATCATCCCGTTCAAGAAGACCAAAGAACAGGCGATGGAACAGTACGCAAAAGCACTGAAAGGAAAGTTCTACGTCCCGAAGGAATTTAAGGACCCAAATTTCCTGGAAGGATTCCGCGGCATTTATCTGCCGTACTTCTCTTATAACGCACTGGTAGCAGACCGCCAGGTGCAGATGGAAGGAACGGCCAGTTATACGAGCGGCGGTTACGATTACAGCGAAACGTATCGGGTGGATGCGCATCTGGGCGGCTATTCTTCTGATGTAAACTTTGATGCATCGGCCGCGTTTGATGACACACTTGCAAACGAGATCGCGCCGTTCAACGCAAAGGATATGAAAGAGTTCCACGAAGGTTATTTGGCTGGTCTTTATGCAGATAAGGCCACCACAGACGAGCGGACTTATATCCAGCAGGCAACGGAGCTGGCTGTTGATTCCGTTTACAAAGAGATCAACCGCAAGATCGGCAAGGCAAAACTGAAAGAAGAAAAAGATCCGGAGATGCGCAAAGCACAGGTGGGCATTTCTGCAGTGGACTGCGAAGTCTCTTACTTCCCGGTCTGGTTTTTGACCTGGCGGCATAAAAAGAGAGTTGCTTACTCTGTTATGAACGGACAGACAGGAAAGATCGCGGTGGATATCCCGGTCAACAAGAAAGTATTCTTCCTT
>JAZNHY010000146.1:0-3765 GCA_045577235.1 Lachnospiraceae bacterium | reverse complement strand
GCAAACTGTGCCAGATTCTTTAAAACAGAAAGCAGTTCCCTGCGAAGATAGATAAGGGCGTCCCGATAAAGGATCAGATCAGCATTATCAGTTACATAACAGCTGGTCGCACCCAGATGGATGATTCCGGCAGCCGAAGGTGCTGCCTTTCCATATGCATAAACATGAGCCATCACATCATGGCGAACTTCTTTTTCCCTTGCTTTCACACAGTTATAATCGATATCTGTGATATGCTCCTCTAATTCCTTCACTTGCGCTTCATTAATTGGAAGCCCCAGTTTCCCTTCTTCACGAGCCAGTTCGGTCCAGAGTTTTCTCCAAAGCTGGTACCTTGCGTCCGCAGAAAACAGTTTTAACATATAATCTGAGGCATAACGTGATGCCAACGGTGATTCATAATGATCTGTCATGGTTTTCTCCTTCTTTCATGCTGTCAACAATTCTTATTATCGGATGATCAGGCTGTCTCTCTCCGGACCAACGGAAACAAATGTGATCGGACATTCAATAGCTTCTTCGATCATAAGAATATAGTCCTGTGCTGCCTTTGGCAGATCTTCCCACTTTCTTGCGCCGGACAGATCACACTTCCATCCCTCCACGTATTCAATAACCGGTTCTGCGTTTGCCAGTTCCATTGGGAACGGGAAGCGGTCGATCAGTTTCTCTCCAACTTTATAATGTGTGCAGACTGGAATCTTTTCCATATATCCTAATATGTCCATTTTTGTCAGCGCGATCTTGGTCGCTGCCTGCACTTCTACTCCATAACGGGTGGCAACCAGATCAATTGGTCCGACACGGCGCGGCCGCCCGGTCTTGGCGCCATATTCACCACCAATCTTTCTGAGCTGCTCAGCCTCTTCTCCAAACATTTCACAAACGAAAGGACCCTCTCCGACACAGGTGGAATATGCTTTTACCACACCAACTACATCGGTCAGCTTCAGAGACGGGAAACCTGCACCAATTGGGGCATAAGCGGCTGTTGTATTGGAAGACGTCGTGTATGGATAAATTCCGTAATCCAGATCCCGGAGCGCACCAAGCTGTGCTTCAAACATAATACTTTTATCTTGTTTCTGCGCATCACGCAGAACAGCACCGGTGTCACAGATAAATGGTTTGATCGGGTCGCAATAATCATGCAGCCATTGCTCCAGCATTTCTTTCGTATATGCCTTTCCATGATAGACATTCGTCAAGGTCAGGTTTTTCCATTCCATAAGATCGGAAAGATGCGCCTTTAATTCCTCCGGATAAAACAGCTCACCCGCAAGGATCGTTTTTTTCTGATATTTATCAGAGTAAAACGGTGCAATGCCCTGTCCGGTAGAACCGTATTTTTTATCTGCAAGCCGCTGTTCCTCCAGGCCATCCAAATCCCGGTGCCACGGCATCAAAAGAGAGGCCCGGTCACTGATCTTCAGGTTTTCCGGAGTCAGGGGAACGCCTTTTGCAATGACTTCCTGCATTTCTTTCCACAGGTTTTCCGGATCCAGCGCAACACCGTTTCCGAGAATATTGACTACACCTGTATGAAAAATGCCGGATGGAAGAAGATGCAGTGCAAATTTTCCTTTATCATTAATGACTGTATGGCCTGCATTTCCTCCTCCCTGATAGCGAATAACAATATCATAGTTTCCAGTCAGGTAATCGACCATTCGGCCTTTTCCTTCATCTCCCCAGTTAATACCGACAATTGCACACGTTTTCATGTTCTGCTCCTTTTTTCCAGATATCTGGTTCATTCAAATATGCTGCTTCATACGTTTCATGATCTCCTGGTAGGCTTCCTCAACACCGCCAAGGTCACGGCGGAAGCGGTCCTTATCCAGTTTTTCTCCGCTTGCGGCATCCCACAGCCGACAGGTGTCCGGACTGATCTCATCTGCCAGAACAATCGTTCCGTCAGAAAGTCTTCCGAACTCCAGCTTGAAATCTACCAGTGTGACCCCGCTGGCATTCCAAAAGGATTGTAACTCTTTATTAATCTGGAAGGAATAGTCTTTGATCGTTTGAATCTCTTTTTCTGTCGCCAGTCCTAATGCCGTCGCATGGTATTCGTTCATCAAGGGATCGCCCAGTTCGTCATTTTTATAAGAAAACTCTATGGTTGGGTTAGCAAGGGGTCTTCCTTCTTCTACTCCGTAATTTTTGGCAAAGGAGCCTGCCGCAATATTACGGACAATAACTTCCAGCGGAACGATGGTCACTTTTTTAACGATGGTTTCTCTTTCATTTATTTCCTTTACAAAATGGGTCGGGATCCCGCGCTCTGACAGATAACGCATCAGCGCATTGCTCATCTGGTTATTGATGATGCCTTTTCCTGCAATCGTCCCTTTTTTCAGACCGTTGAATGCGGTTGCATCGTCCTTATAAGAAACGATCAAGAGCTCCGGATCATCCGTTGCAAAAACCTTTTTGGCCTTGCCTTCATAAAGCTGTTCCTTCTTTGTCATACCTGCTGCCTCCTAACAATTATTAAATACCGCTCTCTCCATAATTGGATAAAACACGAGCGGATGGATCATCAACATTACAGCCTTCCCACTCTTTGTTCGGCATCCAGAAATCCACCACCATTTCTGCCTGTCCCGGATAGTATTTTTCAAATATCTCCCTATAAAGAAGCGATTCCTTTGTAAACGGCTGTGCAAATGCATATTTTGCCCGTTTTTCTTCAAACTCCTTGTCAGTGTACTTCGTGGCGGCATATTCTTTCAGATAATCCACCATTGAGTGCCCGACAGCATCGGAAAATGCGGCCTTTTCTCTCCAAAGGATCGAATCCGGAAGGTATCCCTGCCCCTCGAAAGCATGGCGCAGGAGATATTTCCCTTTTCCATACTTATTCACTTTCTTCTCCGGATCAATACACATCACATATTCCACAAAATCCAGATCTCCGAACGGAACTCTGGCTTCTAAAGAGTTAACAGAAATGCAGCGGTCCGCGCGGAGCACATCATACATATGAAGCTCCCGGACACGTTTTTCCGATTCTTCCTGAAACGCTTTTGCCGATGGCGCAAAGTCTGTATATTTATAGCCAAACAGTTCATCTGAGATTTCTCCGGTCAAAAGTACACGGATATCGGTCTGTTCATGGATTGCCTTGCAGACCAGATACATGCCCATGCTCGCACGGATCGTAGTGATATCATAAGTCCCCAGCAGCTCGATCACTCTTTCAAGGGAGGATATGACCTCCTCCGGTGTCATATAGACCTCGGTATGTTCTGCTCCGATATAATCGGCTACCTGCTTTGCGTATTTCAGGTCAATTGCATCCTCACTCATCCCAATGGCAAAGGTCCTGATAGGGGCCTTGCTCTCTCTTGCGGCAATCGCACAGACCAGCGAAGAATCCAATCCTCCGGAAAGCAGGAAACCAACCTTTGCATCAGCGATAAGGCGCTTTTGCACGCCTGCTGTCAGCTTATCATGAATCTTTTGGCAGATCGTCTCCAGATCATCTTCACATACCGCATCCACCTTTGTGATGTCGCAATAGCAGATGAACTGTCCGTCTTTATAATAATGACCCGGTGGGAATGGCATGATGTTTTTCACAAGTCCCACCAGGTTTTTTGCCTCGCTGGCAAATACGATCACGCCTTTTTCATCATAGCCATAGTAGAGCGGCCGGATCCCGATCGGGTCTCTGGCCGCCAGAAATGATTTTGTTTTTCCGTCATAAATGATGCAGGCAAATTCCGCATCTAATGCCGCAAAAAAGTCTGTTCCATATTC
>JAZNHY010000145.1:0-1862 GCA_045577235.1 Lachnospiraceae bacterium | reverse complement strand
AAATGGGTTTTTCTGCGAAGAACTCGGATAAAAATACAGGAGATACATCATGAATGAAGCAACATCGACTCAGAGTATAGGACGTGAGAAAGGAATCACCCGCACTAGTATTATTGGCATTGCGGCGAATATTTTCCTGGTCATCTTTAAGGCCATTGTAGGATTGCTTTCCGGATCTATTTCTATTGTCCTTGATGCTGTAAACAACCTGACCGATGCAGTCTCTTCTGTTATTACCATTGTCGGTGTCAAGCTTGCACACCGCGCACCGGATGAGAAGCATCCGTTTGGGCATGGCCGTGTGGAATATTTCAGCGCGATCATCATTGCATTCATCGTTTTTGGCGCCGGCGTCATGTCTCTGGTGGAGTCCGTCAAGAAGATCATTCATCCGGAAGTGGCTGATTTTACCCTCGTTTTCCTGATCATTATCGGCATGGCGATCCTGGTGAAGATTTTTCTGGGAATCTTTGTGCAGAAACAGGGAAAGAAATATTACAGTGATGCGTTGATCGGATCAGGAAAAGACGCCTTGTTTGATGCCATCCTATCCGGAGCAACCTTGGTAGGCGCGATCATTACCTTTGTGTTTCACATTTCCATTGACGGCTATATCGGTGTTGTCATCTCCGCCTTTATTATTAAAGCCGGTGTAGAAATGCTGATCAGTCCGATCAATCAGGTCGTCGGGTTCCGTCCGGATGGAGAACTGACCAAACAGATCAGAGCGGATGTGGAAGCAATCCCTGGCGTGCTTGGTGCATACGATCTAATCCTGCATGATTATGGCCCGGATGCAGCAATCGGGTCTGTTCATATTGAGATCCCGGATACGATGACTGCACGTGAACTGCATGTACTGACGATGCAGATCCAGAATACGATCTACGCAAAGCATCATATCTTTCTTACGGTTGGTGTTTACGCAGCAGATACGTCGGATTATGCATCCAATAAACAGGCACATCTGAAAGAAGATATGATGAAGCATGACGGTGTAAAGGGCTGTCATGGTATATATATTGACGATGAGAATAAGTTCCTTTCATTCGACATCCTCATTGATTTTAAGATCAGGGATAAGAATGCATTTATGGAAGAGTTGAAAAAAGATGTCCTGGAAGATTTCCCGGGTTATCAGATCAATATCAATTTTGATGTTGATTATACAGATTAAATAAAGAATGAGTTTTATCAAAGCAGACAAAATTTCATACAGCTATCCGGTGATCGATGACACCGATGATTTTGACATCAAAAAGAAAAAAGAGGAAGAGAACGAGCAGCCGGAACCAAAGAAGAGCCGTGGGGAGAATGCGTTGAAGGATGTCAGCCTGGAAGTCCGTCAGGGCCAGTTCCTGTGTATTCTGGGCAGGAACGGATCCGGTAAGTCTACCTTCGCAAAACATCTGAACGCGCTGCTTATGCCTTCAGAAGGAACCCTGTGGGTCGATGACATCGACACCAAAGCAGAAGACCAGATCTGGACGATCCGTAAAACGGTCGGCATGGTGTTCCAGAATCCGGATAATCAGATCATTGGCTCAGTGGTAGATGAGGATGTGGCTTTTGGACTGGAGAATCTGGGCGTTCCATCAGAAGAAATTCAGAGGGAAGTGGCTTCTGCACTGGAAGGTGTCGGTATGAGTGAGTTCGCCAAGCATTCACCGAACAAGCTTTCCGGCGGACAGAAACAGCGTGTCGCTGTAGCGGGTGTGCTGGCAATGCGTCCAAAGTGCATCGTGCTGGATGAATCGACGGCTATGCTGGATCCACGTGGCCGCAGAGAAGTTATGGATACGGTGAAAAAGCTGAATAAAGAGCTGGGAATTACCATTATTTCCATCACCCATTTCATGGAA
>JAZNHY010000144.1:0-3242 GCA_045577235.1 Lachnospiraceae bacterium | reverse complement strand
GCGATATGATAAGAACTGTATGTATTTTTCTGACTGTCCGTTGAAATGATCATGTGCTGTTGGGATCAATCGATCGGGGAAAGATGGTGTCCCCGGGTGTAGGTGCTGCACTGCTTTGTTTCCAGGATCTCCTTCACCGTTTCTGCATCTTCTATCGTAAAATCATAAAGCAGGTTTTCATATTCATCTGTTATTTTATCCAGCATGCTGGTCGGAACGCCGTTGTAGATCACTGTGTGACAGAGGTCACAGCTGTTTTCTGCAAACAGGTTATTTTTTGTTTCATCGCGCAGTTCCATCCTGCCGCTTTGCACCGTTTCACTGCCTGGCAGATTCAGCCGCATGCAGTTCCCGGTATTCTTTGAGAAACACTGCGCCGTGATCATCACTTCCTGATAACCATATATTTTATAAAGGAAAGCTGTTCTGTCCCCGGTCAGACTACCAGCCTCTTTGTCTGTCAGTTCATCGCTGTAAATAAACTTCATCTCCGGGATCAGTTCCCGGTAAAAACGGAGGGCATCATTATTATAGGCATAAAGGAAGGCGTCTCCGATGATCTCAAACTGCTCCTGCATCTGCTTTTCCAGAATAAGGCCCAGCTCATCCAGGTTTTTGATCACCAGACCCGCGCAGTCCTTTGCCTGCTCCAGCAGTTTTTCCATCTGCGCTTTCCGGTTCTGCCTCAGCACATCCGGAAGCTGCAGATAGACCTTTGCATCTGCTGCCTGTCTGTTGATCATCTGCACACAATCCTGCTTTACCGAAAAAAGGGTAGCATCCAGGATCAGATATTTTGGGCACACCTGGCTTTCCATAACGGCCTGCAGCTGTTCTTCTGTTTTTACTCTAACCCAGATTTCCATTCTATAAGTCTCTTTCAAAGCGCTTAACAAGTGCACTGCGATACTGCTCCATTGCCTCGCGGCGCAGCTGATTGAAAGCACTCATCGGAATAAAAATATCCTGATCCATTTCTATGCGGATCGTTTCAAAGCAGATCTCGCTGCTGCCAGTCTTCTGTATTTTTTCCAGAAGATCTTCTTTGCCGGTTGGCTGCTTTTTAGCTTTCTCCACAACAGCACTTTTGGCCGTCACGCAGACTTCTCCCTGCAGCGTGATCGTCAGAGGCTCTCCTGCTTTCGCAATGATCTTGCCCTGTACCGGAACCTGTTTTTCCGGATCGATGATCTCCTTTTGTATCCGGCTGATCAACTGATTATTACGCGTACGGAAGACTTCCTGTCCTTTTTGGATCAAGCGGAACTCTTTTCCTTTTATTGACAGAAGTGCGCCTTTCTTTCCGCTTCCGGCACTGGTCAGTTCTACACCTGCCGGCCGGATCTCCAGCACGTCCTGCGCGAAAACGTCTTCTGTTAGCCTAATGAATAATTCCGGCGGAGCGATTCTTTCCACTTTGCCGATCAGAACACCGGTATGATTCGGCCGTTCATTCGCCATCATCTCCGGTCCCTTTTCCATAAAATAATATCCTTCGGAAAAACCTCCGCGGTTATAGATATCTGCCAGCTCTTTTTCCAGCGGATAAATGAAATCCTCGTATTCCGTACGGTCAAATGTTCCGCTTGCCACGGCATCCAGATAATAATCTCTGGCTTTTCTATAGGCATTAACCGTCGATGCCACGTAAACCGGGTTTTTCATACGTCCTTCTATCTTAAAGGAATCGATCCCCGCATCGATCAGATCCGGCAGGATCCGCAGCGTACACATATCCTTCATGCTCATGGCATATTCCTGCGTACCGGCATTCAACAGTTCATAGCATTTTCTGCATGGCTGGGCACAACGTCCCCGGTTGCCGCTCCTTCCGCCTGCAAAACTGCTCAACAGGCACTTTCCGGAATAGGAAAAGCACATAGCTCCATGTACAAATGTCTCTATTTCAATTCCGCTTTCTTTCTTGATCTCTTTAATTTCTGCAAGGGAAAGTTCTCTTGCAGGAACGACGCGTTTGAATCCCTGCGTTTTCAGAAGCGCTGCACCATAGGCAGAAGAAATGCTCATCTGCGTACTTGCATGCAGAGCGAGATCCGGAAATGCTTCCTGCAGTACTTTCGCGCATCCGACATCCTGCACGATCACCCCATCAAGTCCCGCCCGATAAAATGGCTTCATATAAGAAACCAGTCCGGACATTTCTTTTTCTTTCATCAGCGTATTGACCGTCATATAAAGTTTGACATTAAAAAGATGGCAGTCTTCGATTGCCTTAAGTAATTCTTCCTGATTAAAGTTTCCGGCAAAGGCTCTGGCAGAAAAGAGACTGCCTCCAAGATAGATGGCATCTGCTCCTGCCCGTACAGCTGCTAAAAGCGCAGCTGGTGTCCCTGCCGGTGCTAAGATCTCCGGTCTCATATGACATAAAAAATGCGCACGCATTTTCCGCGTGCGCATATATCTTTAATACTTACAGTAAGTGTGCACGCATCTCGTCTTCATCCATCGCGAGAAGATATTTCGGTGCAATGTCAAATACCGTCTTGCATCCAACCTCTCCGGCTTCTTTCATACGGACAGCTGCACGGGCGAATGCCATCAGCACGCTGGTCGTAAACTCCGGATTGGAATCCAGCTTCAGGCTGTACTCGATCACATGCTTGTTCTCATGATCAGCTCCGGTCGTTCCGGTACGGAATACAAAACCGCCATGCGGGATGCCGCTGTGATCACGGTCTAATTCTTCCTGGCTGATAAAGTGAACGGTTGTATCATAATCTGAGAAGTAGTTAGGCATCGTAACGATATCGTGCTCTACCTGTTTTGGATCAGCGCCATCTTTCAGAACAACAAAGCACTCACGGGTATGTTTCTGGCGGGTAGTCAGTTCCGGATTTTCACCAGCACGCACTCTTGCAATGGCATCGTCCACAGGGATCGTATACTGACGAGCATCAGCTACACCTTCTACTCTGCGGATCGCATCAGAATGTCCCTGGCTGACACCCTTTCCCCAGAATGTATAATCATTTCCATTTGGAAGGATTGCATTGGCATACATTCTTGCCAATGAGAACATGCCCGGATCCCAGCCGCAGGAGATGATGGCAATGTTGCCGCCTTCCTTTGCGGCTTTGTCGACATTGGCAAAGTGCTCCGGAATATTAGCGTGTGTGTCAAATGTATCGATCACGTTGAACATCTTTGCATATTTAGGAGTCTGCTCCGGAAGGTCTGTTGCACTTCCGCCTGCTACAAACATAAGATCGATCTTTCCGACC
>JAZNHY010000143.1:0-8772 GCA_045577235.1 Lachnospiraceae bacterium | reverse complement strand
AAAACACCACATAAAATTTGACAAAAAGTCCAAATGGTTTTGACTATTCGTCAAAATATATAGACTTTCATGCCTCAGTTTTGTATAATCGCACATTATTAATTATTTGTCCGGGAAGTTCTCCGGCAGATAAAAATGGAGGGATAGCTATGAAAAATGTTAAGAAAATTTTAGCAGTTTGTTTGGTCGCACTGTTTGCAGTCGGCGTACTTGCAGCATGCGGACAGAAGGGCGGAGATACCCCGGCACCGGCAGGATCCGGCGCAGCTTCCGGCAACGTGAATGCTCCAAAACATTACATCATTGCTACTGACACAGTATTCGCCCCATTTGAGTTTGACGATGAAAACGGAAATTTCGTTGGTATCGACCTGGATCTTCTTGCAGCAATCGCTGAGGATCAGGGATTTACCTATGATCTTCAAAGAGTCGGCTGGGATTCCGCAATTGCTATGTGCCAGGCTGGTCAGGCTGACGGTATGATCGCAGGTGCTTCCATTACGGAAGAAAGAAAGAGCAACGGCTGGATCTTCTCAGACGGATATTATGATGACAACCAGAGCATGGCAGTTGCAGCAGATTCTGATATCAAAGGATTTGAAGATCTGGCTGGCAAACAGGTTGCTGTTAAGAATGGTACCATGAGTGACCAGTATGCAACAGAGCTTGCTGATCAGTACGGATTCACGGTTGTCCGTGTTGATGACGATGATATGATGTATCAGCAGGTTGCAGGCGGCCAGGCAGCAGCATGCTTCAATGATACTGTTGTTCTGCAGCAGAACATCAAAAAAGGTGTTGCTCTGAAGATCGTTGAGGGAACTGCAAATGAAGGTGCACAGTATGGATTCGCTATTTTTGATGCTAAGAATCAGGAACTGATCGACCTCTTCAATGCAGGCCTTGCAAACGTAAAAGCTAGCGGCAAATATGACGAGATCCTTGCAAAATATCTTGGATAATATTTGACTGAAGCCGTCTCTACAGACGGGATTAAAAAAGATTTACGAAAATACTCAAATAAGGGCATTGGAGATATCTCCGGTGCCCTTATGATGAAGTTAGGAAGGTATATTCATGGCTCAGATTATTACCCAATACGGAATGATCCTGCTTAGGGCAATGGGCCAGACACTGCTTTTGGCATTGTTTGGTCTTCTCTTTGGATGTATCCTGGGCATTATTTTCGGTCTTCTGAGCGTTGTAAAAAACAAAGTCTGCAACGCTATTGCGCTGGTTTATGTCAACGTGATCCGCGGCGTTCCAATGATCGTTTTGGCATTCTTTATCTATATTGGCGTTCCGTATGCCTTTAAGAACTATCTGCATATGCCAATTGTATTTTCTGCGCTGACAGCCGGAACTATCTGTCTGGCGCTGAACTGCGGCGCATATATGGCAGAGATCATTCGTGCCGGTATTCAGTCGATTGATGTAGGTCAGATGGAGGCTGCAAGAAGTTTAGGACTTCCTTACTGGAGAGGCATGTTCCGCGTCGTGCTTCCGCAGGCTATCCGGAATATGATCCCAAGCATTGTTAACCAGTTCATCATTACCTTGAAAGATACTTCGATCCTTTCTGTTATCGGATTCCCAGAGCTGGTCAATAAAGCAAAAAATGTTGTTGCCATCACGTTTAAATCATTCGAAGTCTATTTCATTATTGGACTTATGTATTTGATCATTATTCTTATTTTGCAGCAGGTGGCAAAAATCCTGGAAAGGAGGCTGAACCGTGGCAGAAGAAGGGCGTAATATCAAGATCCATGTGGATAATCTTCATAAGAGCTTTAAAACCAATGAGGTCTTAAAGGGCGTTTCCACCGATATCTATGAAGGCGAAGTGGTCGTAGTGATCGGTCCTTCCGGCAGCGGAAAATCAACTTTTTTGCGGTGCCTGAATGGACTGGAGGAGATTACCTCTGGCAACGTGATCGTAGACGGTGTGAATATTGCCGATAAAAAGATCAATATCAATAAACTGCGGGAAAACGTCGGTATGGTTTTCCAGCACTTTAACCTTTTCGCAAATATGAACGTGCTGCGGAATCTGACGCTGGCGCCGGTTGATCTGAAGAAGGCAACAAAGGAAGAAGCACAGAAAACCGCATTAGAGATGCTGGCGAGAGTAGGGCTTTCTGAGAAAGTAAATGAACTTCCGGAAAACCTTTCCGGCGGACAGAAACAGCGTGTGGCAATTGCCCGGGCACTCTGTATGAAACCGGATATCATGCTGTTTGACGAGCCGACCTCTGCACTGGATCCGGAAATGATCGGTGAGGTGCTTCAGGTTATGAAGCAGCTGGCAGCAGATGGAATGACCATGGTTGTTGTTACGCATGAGATGGGATTTGCAATGGAAGTGGCAGATCGTGTGCTGTTTATGGACAGCGGCATCATCATGGAAGAGGGCACACCGGAAGAAGTGCTGCGCAATCCGCAGAATCCGCGTACACAGGATTTCCTCAGCAAGGTTCTGGAAATCTGATCGTGATATCAAATTAGAATTAAATAAAAAGGCAAAAGAAAAAGCAAGTCGAGGATAAATCCTGCTTGCTCTTTCTTTAGGCCTGTATAGCTTTACGCTATATCAAATGAAGTTCTCATGTTCCTCCCCGAACAGTAGTGGTTCGAAAAAGAGCAGATCCCTTGTTTAAAACTGAAGTACCTCTCTTTTCTCTAGTACTCCAGAGAGACGGACGATGATCCGAAAATCTCTGATCAGCATAGAACCCGAAAACAGATTCCTGCAGTTTCTATAACAGACAGTTCCTTATTCCAGCTTGTCTATGTCGTCGGCTGAAAGCTGACCGGCTTCATAGCGCTCTACCAGGCTCTTAATCTTGGATGACGGATCCAGCAAATCGCTGATGGAAGCGTCATGATTGAGGGTATCAATGATGTAGGAAATGTACTTGGACATATCTACGCTCGTATAATACTCTCGGCTTAAGAGTTCCGGATTCTGGTAGGTCAAGTTGGTCGTCAGGACTCGGGTAAATAACCCTTTCTCGTAAGCTTCATCAAATTTGCTCATGCCATTCGTGAACAAACCAAAGGTAGCAAAGATGAATACGCGATTTGCGCCGCGATCTTTCAGATCTTTGGCCGTATCGATCATGCTGCCACCGGAGGAGATCATATCGTCTACAACGATTACATCTTTCCCGGCCAGGTCTGTACCCAGATATTCATGGGCAACAATCGGGTTTACGCCGTCTACTACTTGCGAATAGTCACGTCTCTTATAGAACATGCCCATATCAATGCCTAGGACACTGGCAAAGTAGACACTGCGGTCAATGGCGCCTTCATCCGGACTGATCATGACCAGATGATCCTTATCAAATTTGAGATCCTTTTCAAATTTGCAAAGGTTCTTCAAAAACTGATAGGAAGGTTTGATATTCTCAAAACCATTTAAAGGTGCAGCATTGATGACCCGAGGGTCGTGAGCGTCGAAAGTGATCAGATTATCGACACCCATATCATAAAGCTCGCGGAGTCCCAGTGCGCAATCAAGTGATTCACGACCGGTTCTCTTGTGCTGTCTGCTCTCATAAAGGAAAGGCATAATGACGGTAATACGTCTGGCCTTTCCGCCTATGGCGGCAATAATACGTTTCAGATCCTGAAAGTGATCATCCGGAGACATGCGGTTTGGTATGCCTGCCATTTTGTATTCCAGGCTGTTGTTGCAAACATCCACTAAAAGGAAAATATCTTTTCCGCGGATGGTCTCCTTGATCAGTCCTTTGGATTCACCGGATCCGAACCGGGGAGTATCAGCTCCCACGAGGAAGGTATCTTTTTCATATCCCGAAAAAGCAATCGTGCCTTTTAATTCGCTGTCACGATTCTTCCTCCAAGTAGTAATATAATAATCTATTTTGTTCCCCATTTCAACACAACTTTTCAGGGGAATAATACCAAGTGGTCCAACAGGTATGGATTCAAATTCAATCTCTTCGCGCAGCATCCCAGTCCTCCAATTTTTTCTTCATTCTGATATCGTCACCAAGCAGCCGGATCAAGGTGTACTTGTTAACTATTCTGGAAAAAACGCGTTCAGAATAATTGTCCTGGACCTGCTTTAATGAGAGATTTGTAGAGATGATGGTGTGTTTCTTAGCCAGAAGTCTCTCATTAATACACTCAAAAAGCTGTGTGCTAATAAAAGAGTTTACCATCTCTGTGCCCAAATCGTCAATAACCAGAAGATCACAATCAAAAATATACTTTTTCATCAGTTCGGCAGACGCCGCTCCGGCTCCGTTCTTCCTGGAACCGAAGGCGGCATCCGACAGTATATCAAACAGCCTGATGGCTGATAAGTACACTACGAAAAATCCACGATCGATCAGATCTTTTGCAATACAGTTTGTCAGAAATGTTTTTCCGACGCCGGTCCCTCCGGTAATAAACAGATTTTCATCTGAAGAAGAGAAGCCTTCGATGAAGCGGTGCGCAGCCGAAACTGCCTGCTTTGCCACATCTAATGCCTGGCCTTCCGGATAATACCGAAAAGAAAAAGTATCGAAATTCTCTTCGCGAAGGATCTCTTTAATATTTGACTGATCGTAAAGAACTTCCGTTATGCGTCTTTTCAGGCAGCTGCACATTTCTGAACCGACATAGCCGGTGTCGTGACATTTGTCACATTCATAGACAGCTTCCAGATCTGCAAGGGAAAACCCTGCTGAAGCGAGTGCCGCCTTTTTCTCTTCTTTTAAAGAGCGGATCTCTTCTGACGCGTCAATGGAAGAATCTCCGGCAATGCGGGCAATCGCTTTGTTAACGGAAAGAGCAGCAATCCGGTTTTCGATCTCTTTCAGTCTTGGGACTTTTTCTTCGATCCATGCACGTTTCTGCTGCTGCATTCTCGCCGCGTTCAGCTGTTTTTCATCGTATTCTTTTAGGATCGTTTCAAAAGCTGAGCGGGAAATCATGAGTTAAAAAGTTTCTCCTCCAGCGTGGAATAATCGTAGGTACGCTGATCAAAGTGATTAAATTTGTTCGAAGAAGTGCCGGAGGCAGCCGGTTTGTTTCCCGATCCGGCAGACGACTTCTTAGAGGCTATCTTCTCAGCGCGGGCGAGGGAATCTTCCCTTTTGGCATCCAAGGCTTTGATATCTTCCATTGTCGATACATTGCCTGCTTTCCACCTGTTCAGGATGGAATCCGCATACTCGAAGCTCGGCTGATGAATTGCTTTCATGGTCCGATTACATGCCTCAAGGATGATTTCCATGGAGTAACCGTAGGACAGTGACCACTTTGCAACATAGTCCGCTTCACCTTTGGACGGCTGCCTTCCGGTAAGACCAAAAGCTTTCAGGACTGGATAACAGCTGCTGGAGTATATGGTGTTGAGGGCCTTAGCAGCAGAAAGGGAAGTGATTCCTTGTTCTGCCCAGCCAATAGCAGTTTTCTCGATATACCTCATGTTCTTATGCCCGTTTGATACACAATACTCAAATAAGTATTCGATCACGTCCGCCGGCATACCCAGCGTATCATAGAAAAAGAATACCGTATTGAGATCTGTGCCGGTAAGAGCACGGCCCATATATTTCTGAATGATATATATGAGCTGGGATATATCTTCCTTTCCGGAGAACTGTTCGATCTCCGATGGAGAATACTGCTTCTTCTCCAATTCTTTCCGGATAGGCGAAGTCTGTGAATCCTTCGTCTGGACCTGGACCTGAACAGGAGAGGAAGACTCCTCATTGGAACGCGGTGCGTTCCCGCTTTCGCCCGGGATCTCATTTGCTGAGATCAGCTGAAGAGAAACCAGGGTCTTATCTTCAAAAACAAGTTTAAGAAGTCCTTTACGCTCCCAGTATCTGAGGGCGCGGACAATGTCTTTCTCGGAATCTTCCAGACTGTCAGCGATCCTGGATAAGGACAGTTCGGACTGGTTTTCTTCCAGACATTTCAGAAGGTAAATATAGATCTTTACGAATTCCCCTGCAGCCTTAGGCATATATTTTTCAATAAAGCTGTTCGGCACGCTGGTGGTACTCGTAAACCCTTCTTGTTGTAACTTAAAATTGCTCATGGAACATAAAACTCCTGTAAACCTCTCCATCCAAAAAGAGAAGAAACGGTTTTCTACAGCATTCTACAACACGTATTACCGCACGATTCTTTTTGGATGTAAGGGGACTATAACACACTCATTTTGATTTGCAAATAGGCCCAAAAATCCGAAAGCCAATGGAGCTTATAATGTGGATAATGTGGATAATGTGGACAAAAAAAGAGGGTCCGAAAATGGAAAAAAGCCACTCAGAAAGAGTGGCTTGAAAACGGCATGTCAAGGGTTTTGCTGTACAAAATTTATACATAAGCCCCCATCGGAGAAGACTCCGAAATTTTGTGGACAATGTGGATAACTAACGGCCAAGCAGGTTTTCGCCTACAAGATAAACGTCTCCCGCACCCATAGTTATTAACACATCTCCGTGTTTACAATTTTCTTTTAAAAATTTCTCGGATTCTTCGAATGTGTCAAAATAATAACAATCTTTTCCTTTTGCCTGGATCCGTTCCTGAATATCTTTTGAGGAAACACCAAAGGTGTTGATCTCTCTGGCGGCATATATGTCTGTCAGGACAACGGCATCTGCCAGGGAAAGAGCCTCAGCAAATTCGTCCAGAAAAGCTTTTGTACGGGAATAAGTATGAGGCTGGAAAATGACCCACAGTTTCTTATGAGGAAAATCTTTTGCAGCCGTCAGGGTTGCCCGGATCTCATCCGGATGATGTGCGTAGTCATCGATCACTGTGACATCATCAAATTTACCTTTGATCTCAAAACGCCGGTCAACACCCCGGAAGGATGAAACGGATGCACAGGCATTTTCTATAGAAAGTCCTAAAGCAAATGCGGAAGCAATTGCAGCCAGTGCGTTATAGACATTGTGTCTTCCCGGGATCTTTAAACTAACGTGGCCTAACAGTACTTCGTTATGCCAGACATCAAAAGAATCACAGGCAAAGGAATCGCAGGTGATGTTTCTTGCAGTGAAGTCACATCCCTCTTCCAGACCAAATGTATAGATCTTACATCCAAGCCCCTCTGTGAAATAAGAAAGATCATCAATCTCTCCATTTATGATCAGGGTACCGGTATCCGGTAAAAGACGAGTGTATTCCCGGAAACTGTGGCGGATGTCGTCCAGATCTTTAAAGAAGTCCAGATGGTCAGCCT
Source organism: Lachnospiraceae bacterium (assembly GCA_045577235.1). GTDB lineage: Bacteria > Bacillota > Clostridia > Lachnospirales > Lachnospiraceae > RGIG5612. The sequence goes on along the minus strand of JAZNHY010000143.1, from coordinate 1,553 downwards.
GCACATTCAGGATCACTTCCATCGTCGGGAAGAAGGAAAGGAAGCTGTTGGTATATTCGCAGGCTTCCGTGATCAGTTTGCCGGAATGGCCGATCCGCGCATTGCCGCCGATGGAAGGAAGCATACCTCCTACCATGATGGTCGGATCTGTTTCTTCGTCCAAAAGGATCTGTGAAAGCAGGGAAGTAGTGGTGGTCTTTCCATGCGTGCCGGATACGCAGATGACAGTTTCGTACTCTTTCATCAAGAGTCCCAGATAATCTGCACGTACCATGGTTTCTATGCCTTTTGCCCTGGCCTCGGCCAGCTCCGGGTTGGTATCGGAGATTGCTGCAGTATAGACGACCAGATCAATATCATCCGTGATATTTTCTGCGCGCTGTCCGATCTGTATGTCAGCGCCTTCTGCACGCAGTTCCTGGACCAGTTCACTTTCTTTGGAATCAGATCCGGAAACAGTCAGACCTTTGGTTAAAGAAACATTGGCGAGAGCACTCATGCTGATGCCGCCAATGCCGATAAAATGAATATGTTTTTTTCCGTTTAAATTGTTTTCTTTCATAATATAAAATTATAGCATCGCAAAATAGCTTTTACAAGAAAAATGGCGGCAACAAGTGCCGCACATTTAACTTTGGTTTTCTTTGAGTACTTAGAATTCTGCGCTTTCTGGTTCCTTAGCAGCTTCTTCTTCGTATCTCTCTAGGATGATACGCTGGATGCGTTCGCGTGTTTCTGAGTCGATAGGATGAGCAATGTCGCGATACTCTCCGTCCTGAGTTTTTCTGCTAGGCATGGCAATGAATAAACCTCTTTCGCCTTCGATGACTTTGATGTCATGAACGACAAATACGGAATCCATCGTAATAGATACAACGGCTTTCATTTTGCCTTCCTTAGCGACCATTCTGACTCTCACATCAGTGATCTCCATATTTAGTTGCCTTTCTTTTATTGGAACTACTTCTACCAACTCGCAGATTATAACATAGAGAAAAATCAAAAATAAAGTATACGGAAAATGTTTTAAATATGTTTATAAAAAATACAATTTTGACTTAAAAATAAAACAGATAACCCTCAAAAACCCCGTTTTTCTTGCAAGAGAGGGGGTTTGCTTATATAATCGTGGCAGATTCAAAAGGAGCTTAACTGGTCATGTTTATCATAGCGGGCCTCGGAAATCCGACGGCGAAATACGCACATTCCCGTCACAATGTTGGATTTGATACCATTGACATTCTGGCGGAAAAATATCAGATCAAAATGGGCAAGTCATTGTTCCGTGCACAGGTTGGCCGAGGCATGATTGCCGGGAAAAAAGTGATCCTGGTAAAACCGCTGACATTTATGAATTTGAGCGGAACTGCCATCCGGCCGATCGTCCGTTTTTATAAGGCTGATCCGGCAAAGGAACTGATCGTGATCTATGATGACGCAGATCTGGATGTGGGGAAACTGCGCATTCGTGCAAAAGGAAGTGCAGGCAGTCACAACGGGATGAAAAATATCGTGGAGCAGCTTGCGACGACAGACTTTGCCCGTGTACGTAT
>JAZNHY010000142.1:0-1913 GCA_045577235.1 Lachnospiraceae bacterium | reverse complement strand
CATCGCCTTCCGGGTACATAGCATCCAGTTTCTTCAGAAGCTCAATAAAATCAGAGCTCTTATGCGTCTCGCTAACATGTGGGATCCGCCCTGAGGATACCGGCTGGCTGTCGGAAGCCGCGCCGTAACTTTCCGGCAGATGGTCCATACATTGCTATGCCGGAATCTTTGTCCTGAATTATTCATGAGTATTCACCAGCGCACGAAACGCTGTCTGAATTGCTGACAGTATAGCATAAATGCCGAAAATCAGCAAAAGCACACTGAAACAGAGGAGTGTACCTAAAAATTGTGGGTAAATGACGTTTTATCGACTCAGTCCCAGCTTTCTGAAAATCAGAGGAACCACCTCCGAATTCCACTTTCCGCTGTCATATTTCATCTTCGCCGACAGAACATATTGAGCGCTGGTGATATCCCACCTCATACCTGGCAATTTTAACCGTTCCTGCATCGTGCTTTTGTTTCCACTCTCTATTGCTCCGCTGCCGATAAAGTATCCGGCTGCGACATAGGATGGGTAGTCGATGCATTCCTTGTTGTTCTTCAGGTACGTAAAGATGTTCGGGATTCCTGGTTGTTTCTTGTCCCGAAGGGGTTCGGCCATAGCCAGCGCCTCGTCTACCTTGCCATCTTTCACGAGATCGCAAAGCTTTTCAGCCCATGCTTTACAGGCATTCTTCCCGCGAATAAAGACGTTGGCAAACTTGTAGACGTTCTCCTTCAGATGAGAATAGTCCAGGATATGGACCACATTCAAGCCCTTGCAGTATATATCTTTGAAGTTCTTGATCCACCTGGCTCCATCACTAATGATCACGATTTTGCCATGATCCTCAAGACCGTTCTTGTATGCGACGCTATACAGGAACTGCAAGAATGTATCGGCATCGCCTGCATAACTGACATATTCGCGCTTCCCGATCCGTTTGATATCCTCACCCTTGTTATTCCTGAAAGTAATCAGATCTTTGCTGCTGAACACCAGCCCGAGTTTGTTCTCTTTCCATGTGGAATTGTTTTCCTGCTTGCGGGTATTGAACATTGCTCCATCCATCTCGATGTAGAGGGTGTGTTGGTTCACTGATATAGGCCGCTCCGGAGTCATTTCCAGCCATTGCAGGTGTTGAAGGGCAATATCGCGCCTGACGCAGTCTTCCTCATAGATCATTTGGCCGACATAGTTCGTGATGCGCCGGATGTGATCATCGCTGATTTCAATGTTCCAATCTTCCTTGTATGTCTGTTGGAGTTCTTCATAAGAGGAAGCATTAACCGCGCGACGTGCAATATCCAACATCATTTGAGGTGAGACTTTGAAAGGAAGTTTGTCGATTCCAAGAGCCATATCCAAGGGGATTACGGCTTTCAGACCACACTTTGACCATAGCAGATCGGCGCTATGCTTATCAGCTGGGACATATACCGTTCGCTTGTATACCAATAGCCCCTCAAGGGTAAGAATTGTCCGTTCTCTGCGTCCCTGGTTCTTCAGAGCTATTCCTTCCTTGAGGTATGGCCTTTTTTTGAGTCATTCACCTCATGCGTATCGAGTGAGGACAGTGCAACCGTCATCATATCTGAATATGTTTTATGGGTGCTAAGCTTCAGATTATGCCACATTGCTTCAATCTCGCTAAAGCTTGCAAAATTCTCTGGATCGGCCGTCCCTTGTTCCAGAGACTCAATGAACTCATCTATCTGATCGTTGATCTCAATCTTCGCCTTGCTTGCTGCGGCAATCAGTTCATCTTTCCTCACTGAAATCGCCCTCCTTTGCAAGGAAGATTATATCAGATCAGAATCAACTTGTCACCCACAAAATTTAGGTACACTCTGTTAAAAGCAAATACGCTGATCATCTGCTCCCTGTTGGCAACACACCATTGCACAAAGGGATCGTCAGCATTTTC
>JAZNHY010000141.1:0-2567 GCA_045577235.1 Lachnospiraceae bacterium | reverse complement strand
TCTCTCTCCAATCAGATGATGGGCGGCCCGATGGGATTTGGCCAGGAAGGTAATGGCGGCCCAATGGGTGGTGGCCCAATGGGTGGCGGCCCGGGAAGACCATAAATAACGGAGGTTAATAGAGATGAAAACTTGTTGTGTAGAAAACCCGATCACTGTTATGAAGCGCCGTGAGATGAAATATCTCCTGAACGCAGAACAGACGGCATACATCAGAAAACGGCTGGAAGGCCATATGAAGGTGGATGAATTTGGCAAAACTTCGATTCAGTCATTATATTATGACACCCCAGATTACCGGTTGATCCGGTACAGCCAGGAACAGCCGGCCTTCAAAGAAAAAATCAGACTTCGTTCTTACGGGCTGGCAACAGAGAGTTCCCCGGTCTTCCTGGAATTGAAACGTAAGGCAAATCACGTTGTTTATAAAAGACGTATCCAGGGCACGATCGGTGCAGCAGAACAGTTCTTTGAAGGCAAAGAAAACGCCTTTCCGGAAGGACAGATCAGCAAAGAGATAGCAGTTTTCCGGGATTATTATCAGGAACTGCAGCCGGCCTGCCTGATCATTTATGACAGAGTCGCATACTATGAGCCGGGCGGAAATCTGCGGCTGACCATTGACGAGAATCCGCGCTATCGTATGCACGATCTGGATCTGACATCGTCATTATGTGGAGAACTGCTCCTTCCAAGAGGATGGACCATTCTGGAAATAAAAATACAAGATGCAATGCCGATCTGGCTGGCGGACATTCTGGACAAAGGAAAAATATACAAGACCAGTTTTTCAAAATACGGCGAGGCATATAAGAGAGAAATCACAAAGTTCTATCAGATCAAGGAGGCATTAAAATGTTCAGTTCAATATATTCAGCAACAATAACACCTGTTCAGTTCTTCATCATGGCAGGGGCAGCTATCATAACAGGATTAATCTATGCATGGCTGATGAGTTTTCGTATTAAGTCCACCAAACGGTTTTTTGTAGTAGTGGCAGTGCTTCCGTTTATCGTTGGAGCAGTTATCACTTTCGTAAACGGCAGTATCGGAGCCGGTGTTGCAGTAGGCGGAGCGTTTGGCCTGATCCGTTTCAGGAGCGCACCGGGAAGCGCCGATGAGATTGCAGCGATCCTGTTTTCCATGGGATCCGGCATCGCTTTTGGAATGGGCTATGTAGGATATGGTGTGATCATTCTTCTGGGACTTGCACTTCTGTATTTACTTGTTGCATCCCTTGGCATCTTTGAACATCGAACGTTGGCAGCAGACCAAATGCTTCGGATCACCATTCCGGAATCGCTGGAGTATAACGGAACATTTGACGAGATCTTCGGACGTTATCTTCGTAAGGCAGAGGCAGTTGGTGTTAAGACCACAGGTATGGGATCCATGTTCCGGTTAACTTATAAAATCCAGATGAAAGATCAGCAGGAAGAGAAGGCATTTATTGACGAACTCCGTACAAAGAACGGAAACCTGGAAATTGCAATCCTTCCATTCTCGGAGGGAGACAAGCAGCTTTGATCTGATGACGATGACATATAAAGAAAACTAGAAGAAGGTAAAAAGAAACGGACGCGGTTTTTAAAAGAAAACCGGGCCGGATTGTTAATTTAGTTTATACAACTCAAGTTGCAGACAGGAACAAGTCAGTGATACAATTACCACATTAAAAAAGGGGAATCTAAAAAATGGAAATACTTGATTTATATACAGCAGACCGGGAAAAAACTGGAAAGACAATGGTGCGTGGGGAAGAAACGCCTGCGGGCTGCTACAGACTGGTTGTCCATGTCTGCATCTTTAATGACAAAGGGCAGCTGCTGATCCAGCAGCGTCAGCCGTTTAAAGAAGGCTGGCCGAACAAATGGGATATCAGCGTGGGAGGAAGCGCAATTGCTGGCGATACCAGCCGAATGGCAGCAGAACGCGAGACCCGCGAAGAACTGGGTCTGGAACTTGACCTGTCAAATGTGCGTCCGATCATTACCGTACATTGGGAAAACGGATTTGATGACTATTATGTTTTAACGCAAAACGTAGATCTGGATTCTCTGCAGCTCCAGCAGGAGGAAGTGCAGGCTGTCCGCTGGGCAGAACTGGAAGAGATCCTGCAGCTGATCGACGAGGATCAGTTTGTTCCGTATACGAAAAGTCTGATCGAGCTTTTATTCCATTTCCGGGTGCGCCGCAGTTCTCACACCATCAATGAGACGATCAAAAGATAATTGCTTTTTTATGCAGGAATAAAAGTCGGAATGGTGCAGACGGTTTCAAAACCGAGCGGGGCATATACATAATCGCGTCCCGCGTCAGAGGCCTGCAGAGAAACGGAAAAAATCCCGCGCTGTTTCAGATCCTGCAGCATGCGTATAATGATTGCCGTCGCCTGTCCTTTACTGCGGTAAGGAGGCAGGGTAGATATTTCGTGAATGCCGGAATACTCCGGATGCATTAACAACATGCCGGTAGAACCAATTTCTCCATTATCCATGTAACCATAGGTCAGCACCTTATCACTTTTATTTAAGGCAATGAATGGCGCATCCTCCATTGGCTTCGGA
>JAZNHY010000140.1:0-2095 GCA_045577235.1 Lachnospiraceae bacterium | reverse complement strand
CACATTGAGAGATCAGCCACTCCACCCGCTCGGCATCACTGGCAGTCTTTTGAAGAGCATCATATTCAGAAAAGAATTCTGCTGCTGATATCATTTTTCTTCATCCTTCTCTATATTTTCCTGACGAGGGGAGCACTTTCCGCAGACGATGCAAATCTTATCTTCATTGAACTTGCAGCGGCGGACGTTATCTCCCATATAATCGTATGCCCACTTCCTGCTGAAATAAGGTTTGTTCTTGACTTCTTCCGAAGCCTCAGAACGAGTGATCGTACCCCAGACGCCGTCCTGGAAAGCTGCCTGGAAAAGCACCGGTTTTTTCATCTTCCGGAACTTGATCGGACAGTGCCATTTGTTTGCCGGGAACCGGATCACGCATGGGCGGTCGATTATATAAGACTCCATGTCATCCGGATCGTCTCCGATGAATATTTCAATCTGTGCGTCAAAATCGAACATATTCATTGGGTCTGCACCCATGAAGAACAGATACTCATCCTTGCCCTGATGGAAATGTGCTTCTTCCATGTTGAGCGCGCCGGATAAGATCTGCCAGCCAATATGATACTGGCAATCTTCCATATAGGTCTGGCCACGCAGATAGGTCTTTGGATTCTGCATCCAGGTGCCCCAGTCAGTGATCTCCTTTGGCATCGCTAAAACGCTCTTTGCGATGTCGCGGGAAAGTGCCGGTTTTTCATGCAGAAGCGTTGTTGCATCCGAATAGGAAATCTGGGTATACCCCGAAACAAGCACACAGTCCTCCCAGAATGGTGCCTTGCTTTCGTCATAGGCTCCCTGGTCTGTGTATCTTTCAATTCCGTCTTCATTGATCACGGTCCATGCAACACTTGTGCGTTCCCCTTCACGTGGCTTACGATGCGTCTCTCCTTCAATAAATTCCATCATCTCGCCTTCAGAAGTCTGAACCTTTTTGACAAATCCAGGATTACCGGTAAACTGTGCTGCCTGGAATAAAACAGGCTTGTCTACACGGACAAACTTCAGCGGACAATGCCAGTAGTCCTTTGGTACACGTACAGCTGTCGGCTCGGTAATAACGATCTTTTCCATTTTATCCAGTGAAGGTCCCATATACAGATGGACCTCTGCATCCCAGGATGAAAAAACATCCGGAAGCTTGGCGCCAAAGAAAAACAGCGTTTCTTCTTCACGGTGGAAGATCGGTTCATCATCCATGACCACAGGGGCCGTAATAACCTGGTATCCTGCCGTCAGATTGCACCCAGGAATATCTTTTTCCCCATGCAAAAACGGCTGCGGGCTGTGGCTCCATGGTCCGAAATCCGCATCTTCCGGTGTAAAGTAATGAATCATGCTCTCATATTTTCCTGCCATATCTAAACCCCCTTCTCTTTATCTCTCCCAAGATTCCTGCAGACATTTTCCACAGGTGTCACATTTTTTATTCGCATCATATTTGCATGGCACCGGACCATTGTAGTACATCTCCTGTGTTGTGCCGTCCGGCATATCGTAGATGCCGCCAAACATCGGTGTAAAGAGTGTAGCCAGGAATAATACCGGTTTGTTGATCTCTTTAAAGTTCAGCGGGCAGTGATACACGCCTGCAGGGATCCGGACGATGGTCGGTTTCGTAATGATATAAGTCTCTGCCTCTTCTCCTTTGCCGATTGTCAGCTCAATGTGTGCGTCAAAGTCAAAGACATTTGGAAAACTTGCGCCAAGAAAGACCAGAAACTCATCCTTCACATGCCTGTGCTGCACACGGTCCAGGAAAAATGGTTTTACAAAGATCTGATAGCTCTGATTGAATTCCGATCCCGGAATCTGGCTGGCACCGCGGAAATAAGCCTGTGGTTTTACGATATAGTCTACCGGGTCACCTTCTGCTACGATCTCATTACGTTCCTGCGGAAATTCAAAAACAAGTTTGCCAAATTTTGCAGTTTCTTTTTCTTCAGCTGAAATATAGTGCTTTGGCACATCTGCTTCCTGAAGCTTCCGTAAATCAAATTTTTTTTCTGCCATTATTTCTTCCCCCAATACAATCTTTTATATCTCCTGCAGCATCAGCTCATGATCGTCTCTGCCGCAATATATCCCCAAGTCA
>JAZNHY010000139.1:0-3939 GCA_045577235.1 Lachnospiraceae bacterium | reverse complement strand
CCACTGTTTGTAGATCTCCTGAAATTCCGGACTGAACTTAGGTGTCCGCAGAGTCTGTACGACGTATTTACCAAATTCCCCCTCGTCATTCATGACATAGTTTTTTTCTTCCATAAAATCTTTCCTTTCTCTATTTCTGATTCGAATCAGCTTTTTTACAGATTAAGTATAGGTTGCAAACCGGAGCAACGCAAGTAAAAAGAGAGGTTTGCCTGATACCTTTCTATGATATAATAATAAAAACAACCAAGGAGAAACTGCTATGAAAACATATGAGCTTTTAATTGCGGAACATCAGCCGAAGTGCGGCGGCAAATCGCCGGTCAAGACCACCATTCAAATGGTCACTACCGATGATCCGGTTGCGTTTGTCAAAGAGCGTGAGCCAAATAATGAACTGAAAGTAGCTACTGATAAAGACGGCACGATCATCGTGGAAACAGACCACAACGGATTTGCGGTGAAATACGAGTTCACGGAAGATTAAAGCTCTTTCAAAGGAGGAGAAGGATTATGTGGAACAGTTTTAAGATTTCGGATTATGAAGGCATGATCGCAGAAACGATCCGCATCAACGGCCATGAAGGCAAACCGATCCGTGCATATCATGCCAGACCACTGGGACCTGGCCCGTACCCGGGGATCACTCTGATCCCGCATATGCCGGGCTGGGATGAATGGCTCAGAGAGACGGCACGCAGGTTTGCCGCACATGGATTCAGCGTGATCTGCCCAAATATTTTTGAGGACTTTGGAGATGGCACACCACCAGAGGTCTCCAAACGTTCGATGGAATCCGGCGGCGCAACAGATAAAAATGTCATGGAAGATGTGGATGCATCCCTGGCATTTTTGCGCAACCAGACAACGTCCAATGGAAAGGTTGGCGTGATCGGCATGTGCTCCGGCGGACGTCATACATTCCTGGCAGCAGCTACGCTGGACGGCATTGATGCGGCCGTTGACTGCTGGGGCGGCGGCGTTATCTCACCGCCGGAAAAATTATCTCCGGCTCGTCCGGTTGCTCCGATCGATTATGCAGAAGGCATCAAGTGTCCGATCCTGGGCATCTTTGGCAATGAAGATGTGATGCCGACTCCGGAGGAAGTCAACCAGACAGAGGAAGTGCTGAAGAAGTTTGGAAAGACATATGAGTTCCATCGTTATGATGGAGCCGGTCATGGCTTCTGGTACTATGACAGAGCACCATACCGGCAGGAGCAGGCAATGGATGCCTGGAACAAAACGCTGGAATTCTTTGACAAGTATTTGAAATGACACAGAAATCATTTGTCGTAATGGCAAAGCCGGTCGGGTCGCGCTGCAACATGCACTGCGATTACTGTTACTATCTAGAGAAAGGGCAGTATTCCGAGCATGAACGCCAGACCCGCATGAGCTATGACTTATTGGAAACATTGATAAAGGAGACGATCGGCGCTGCCGAAGGGCCGGTCGTTTCTTTCGTCTGGCATGGCGGTGAACCAACCATTGCCGGGCTGGATTTCTATAAGAAGGTCGTGGAGCTGGAACGGAAATATCTGCCGGCCGGCTGGCAGGTCTGGAACAATCTGCAGACGAACGGATTTATGATGAACGATCTGTGGTGCAGGTTCCTGAAAGAAAACCAGTTTGATGTAGGTGTGAGCTTTGATGGATCTGCCAAAGTGCACGATCAGAACCGGCACGATCTGAAAGGCGGTACTACGCAGGCCAGGATCCTTCGGTCTATCCAGAGGCTGCGTTCGTTTGGTATTGAACCGGACATCCTTTGTACCGTCAATTCAAAATCCTGCGAAGATCCGCTGGATGTATACCGCGCGATCAAAGAGACCGGCTGCGGATGGTGCCAGTTTATTCCGATCGTGGTAAGAATGCCGGATGGAACCTTCAGCAAAGAATCTGTTACACCGGATGGTTATGGAAGGTTTCTGATCACCATTTTTGATGAGTGGGTACGGAACGATCTGGGCAGGATCGACGTGCAGCTCTTTGCAGAAACAGCGCGTATTATGGCGGGCGGAGAGGCAAGCCTCTGCTGGATGGCCGAGACTTGTGGCCGCGCGTTGATCGCAGAAGAAGATGGAGCCATTTATTCCTGCGATCACTTTGTGGATGATGATCATCGCCTGGGGATGCTGCAGCAGAAGGGTCTGGATGAGATGGCAAACAGTGATTTCCAGATTGCATTCGGAGAAGCTAAGCGCACTGCGCTGACAAAAGAATGTAAGAATTGTCCGTTCTTGAAATTCTGCAACGGCGGCTGTCTGAAGGACCGCTTTGGAGAAAGCAATACAGGTGAAGAAGGACAATACTATCTCTGCGCCGGCTTGAAGACATTCTTTGCACATGCCACACCGGTCCTGGAGCAGGTGATGAAAATGAGCCGGGAAGGAAAAACGCAGGCGGAGATCATGGCATCTTTGCAATGAATTGCGGTGAGAACATGAAAAAAACACAGATCGTTTTTATGATAATAATAGGAGTGATGCTTATGCTTGGAACAGCAGGATGCGGAAAAGAAAAACATCGCCTGACGTTTGACAGCGATGGGTTTTCATCCAAAAAGACAGAGTATGCGGCAGGCGAGAAGGTTACCGTGATCTTTGACTGGCGGTACATCGGCACGGATACGGATTATCGTTTCTATAGTGACGATGTAACGTTTAAACAGGACTTTGAACCGCAGAAAGGTTATATATTTACCTTTACGATGCCGGATCATGATGTGACGTTTACGCATACCGCCGTGAATACGATGACGCCGCTGCCAGGGTCCTATCAGCCGGATGGAGGCGTTTGGGGAAGCGGCAGTCAGGAACCTCCGGAGGGGACCTGGGTCTGTCCGGAATGCGGCAACTGGAACACCGGGAAGTTCTGCAGTGAATGTGGGCATAAGCAGCCGGAAGAATAAAGCATCATGTCTGCAGGAAGTTAGATAAAGAGAATACGAAAGTGCCTGCACGTACTAGGCAGGGTTTTAGAAAAGGAGCGTATAGTATGAGTAAAGAAGAATGGAAAAACACAGGCAAAGAGCTGGGCGGAGCGTTTACGGGTTTGGCTAAATCCCTGATCCGTTCCGCGAAAACGGGTATTGATAAAGTGGAAGATTGGGCAGAAGAAGATACAAACCAGCAGCAGCCGCAGCAGGAAGAGAGCAATGTGTTCAATGACGGCACATGGAGAGAGACTGGCAAGAATCTGGGCAAGGCATTTATGGGTCTTGGCAAAACGATCGTAGGAACCGGCGAAGAAGCTTTGGAAAAAGCAGAAGAGTGGGCCGAGAATGACGATGACAACAAGCCGGAAGAATAGTTGATAGTATTATTGTTTAGACGTTTTTGTGGTCTGATTTGCGATAATCGCGAATCAGACCATTCATGTTTTATGGATAGTGGGTCCATAGAGGGTAAAATGCTTTGTGGACCAAAGGTATTTTTCGCGAGAATTGGTCCAAAAGGAGAAAATGGATTCATGGACCATAAGGAGAACTGGAAGAATTTGGTCCACTGAGAGAAAAACATGTTATGGACCCAATAGAATGAGCAGAGAAATTGGTCCATTGAACAAAATAAACATTTTGGACCATAAAACAGAAACAAATAATTGGGTCCGTAGCGAAGAACTTGCGTCTTGGACCATATAAAGGAAAATAATCAATTGGTCCATGGGGAGAAAAGTGCTTTGTGGACCATACATCATAAAAAATACATTGGATCCACGGGGAAAAAACATTATCAGGACCATAAAAGGCTGCCGCAGATAAAGCGGCAGCCTTTTAAATTTTAAGCGGTATGTTTTTTTCAGTCTCAGTCAACCAGTTTATCCAGGTTCACATCATAATGGAACGTGTAGTGCTGGCCGTTCCAGTCAAAGTCCACGTCGATGATCCCCTCAAACATGCTTGTCTGGATGTTTTCTGCACCGCCGGAGTATCCT
>JAZNHY010000138.1:0-7795 GCA_045577235.1 Lachnospiraceae bacterium | reverse complement strand
TTATGAGCAGGCATGTGCGCGTGTGGATGAAAAAGATATGGAGGACAGCACGGCATTGATGAATCTGATCGTGCCGATGCCGTTGATCGGAATTGGAGCCCCGATCCATGTCTTCTTAGAACATGTTGCACAGCTGTTAGGGACCAGGGCCGTTATTACGCCATATTCGCATGTAGCCAATGCAGTTGGTGCAATTGCGGGCCGTCGTGTTGCCAGACTGGATCTTCCAGTTGTCGCCAAGTATGACGGTTATTCGATCATTGGTTATATGATCGTTGCAAATCAGCAGCAGTATATGATCAAACGCCGACCGGATGCTGTGGAGTTTGGCAAAAAGACAGCTTTGGAAGAAATCAAAAAACGCGCACAGTTCCAGGGCTTAGGAGATGATCCGCTGATCGAGATAGAAACAGAGGAAGTACGGATCCGCCCGAGCGGTGTGCTTTTAGAGATCGTGGTTCATGCAAAGGCAGAATATCGGAAATCGGAATGATCAGAGAAACGATGACGATAACATAAATCAACAATTCTGAAGGAGGGATATTTTTTATGGGACAGAAAGAAAACAGAGCATTTGATGCACAGATTTGTGCATTTGCACCGCTAAAAGCGCAAACACTTCCGGATAAGGCATTCTTCGAATATAAACCGATGGATACAGGTGTCCGCGTGAATGAGAATGGCGATGTCTATCTTGGCTATTGGGCTCCGGAAGCAAAGGAAGTGACAGCCTGCTTCGGTATGGCACCGCGCATTCCGATGGAAAAAGGAGATGATGATATCTGGAGAGCAATCCTGCCATTTGATAAGGAATTTGTAGGACCTAAGGCATTTACGTTCCGAGTGGATGGTACGGATGTAGTCAGTCAGTTCTGCCCGACCTTTTTCAGCGGGAATTCTTTGTTGAATTATGTGGAGATCCCGGATCCGAACGCACCATATGTGGAACTGCGGGATGTGCCACACGGATCTATCGTGACGGAGTATTATTACTCGGATGTCCTGGAGGAGTGGGAACGTTGCCTGATCTATCTTCCGCCGGCCTATCAGGAAGGCGGGGAGTATCCGGTTCTTTATCTGCAGCATGGCTACAGCGAAAATGAGACATCCTGGATCTATAATGCAAAGATTAATTTCATCCTGGATAATCTGATCGCCGAAGGAAAAGCAGAGCCTTTTATTGTCGTAATGGCGAATGGCATGTTCCATGGGAAATATAATGTGTTCGCAGACTTCCAGGATCCATTTGAGAAATCGCTCTTAAATTGCCTTATCCCGTTCATCGAGGGAAAATACCGTGTGATCAAGGATAAATGGCACCGTGGTATCGCGGGATTTTCCATGGGATCCATGCAATCCTCACTGATTGGTCTGCATAACATGGACAAGTTTGCTTACATCGGTCTTCTGTCCGGATTCATGCGCCGTGTGGGCGGACCAGAGAAGGATAAAGATAAATCCCTCGAGGTCAACAACCACCTGCTGGCTATGTTCGACCGCGAAAACTTTGAAAAAGAGATCAAACTCTTCTTCCGCGGCATCGGTTCAAAGGACGGCACAAAGCTGGCATTTGATATCGATGATGAACTCCTGGAAGAGAATGGTATGACAGGCTGTCCGGTTTTGGTCAGGTTCATAGCAGAAGGCTATCCGCATGACTGGGGCACGATGCGCATCCTCTTCACAGAGTTTGCTCAGAAAGTTTTTAAATAAGGACAGCCATTATGGAAAATTATTATATTGGAATCGATCTGGGAACTTCCGCTGTAAAACTATTACTGGTGGAAAAAAACGGAGCGATCATCCGTGAAGTTTTAAAAGAGTATCCATGTGATTACCCGCATCCGGGATGGAGCGAACAGGATCCGGAAGTCTGGATCAAAGAGACCTTTGACGGTATCCGACAGCTTATAGAGGGACTGGATGTGCAGCTGGTCCGCGGTATCGGCACGGCAGGACAGATGCACGGACTGGTGGCGCTGGATGAAAAAGATAACGTTCTGAGGCCAGCCATCCTCTGGAACGATGGACGGACCGGAAAAGAGACCGCATACCTGAATGAAGTAGTCGGGAAGAATGTTCTTTCCGACTGTACGGGGAACATCGCATTTGCCGGGTTTACAGCACCTAAGATTTTATGGATGAAGGAAAACGAACCGGAATTGTTTGCACGGATCCGTAAAATAATGCTTCCGAAAGATTATTTAAACTATAAACTGACGGGAGTATTCTCCACGGATGCATCCGATGCATCCGGTACGCTTTTCTTTGACGTTGCCAATAAATGCTGGTCAGAAAAAATGCTGGAGATCTGTTCTCTTAAAAAAGAACAGCTTCCTGCAGTTTATGAATCTTTTGAGGTGACAGGAACGCTTCGTCCGGATGTGGCAAAGGAGCTTGGCCTTTTGGCAGAGACTTTTGTCATTGCAGGGGCAGGAGATAATGCGGCTTCCGCCATCGGGACCGGCACGATCACAGAAGGCACCTGTAACCTTTCTTTAGGGACGAGCGGCACGATTTTCCTGCCAGGAGATACTTTCCGGGTCGATCAGAATAACAGTCTGCACTCCTTCGCGCATGCGAATGGAAAGTTCCATTTACTGGGCTGCATGCTTTCATGTGCCAGTTGCAACAAGTGGCTGCTAGAAGAGGTCTTTGGAACACAGGATTATGACAGTGAACTGGATATTCCTTTGGAACAACTTGGGAAAAATCATGTTTATTTCCTGCCATATCTGATGGGTGAGCGGAGTCCGATCAATGATGAAAATGCACGCGCCGCATTCATCGGCATGACAATGGATACTACAAGGAAAGATCTGGTGCAGGCTGTCTTAGAAGGTGTTGCATTTGCATTTCGCGATTCACTGGAGGCAGCTAAGGCGATGGGGCTTACCGTTTTGCGGAGTAATCTGAGTGGCCGTGGAGGAAGAAACCCTGTTTGGCGAAAGATCCTGGCAGCAGTTTTAAATATCCGTCTGGATATTTTACAGACAGAACAGGGACCGGGACTAGGGGCGGCTATGTTGGCGATGGTTGCGGATGGTGCTTATGACAGTATCGAAGAAGTTTGCCAAAGCATTGTGAATGTCAAAGAGACTATCGAACCGGATCAGGAACTGGCATTGTTGTATCAGAAACGATATGAAGAATTCCAACAGTTATATCCGGCATTAAAGGATGTCTTTCATCGAATATCTGAATCAGAATAAAAAGAACCCTGCAGGCACTTTCCTGCAGGGTTTTCTGTTATCGGGCTTGTAAATTTACAAAAGGGCCTGATTACTCAACATGGAAGCCATTAATCTTCCAGGTGTCTTCCAACACAATATCCATAATAAGGTATTGTGTCTCCCCAAATGATTCAAATGGCACAGTAGCGATGAAATGACGGTCATCCAGATGCTCGATGCCAATGTCTCCAGTAGGTGTATAGTCCATAACTCCCGCTCCGGCCTGTAAGATATAAATGCCAGTCGGAACGGATCCATCCTGTACAAATTGGAAAAATGGTGCAGTGCCAGGGGCAGGCTGGATCATATATATCCATCGTTCATCTATGCAGCCATTTGTAAAGTTGTCATATAACATGTGATAGATATCATAAAAACTTGTAATGCCTGGATCTGTGACCAGGTTGTATCCATATCCAGTATTTGGATCCGTGTACACAATACTAGTATCTTTCTGCACAGCTCCTGCACCAACTCTGCTTACGTATTTAAGATTATCAAGAAGGGTCATAGTGATCTGCACACACTGTGCATCCGTTGGACCATAATCTTCTTCGTCATAGTTATACTGTTCTTCTGTCTGTGCTTCTTTTGTTTCTTCTTTTGTCTCTTCTTTTGTCTCGTCTTTTGCAGCCTGCTTTGTCTCTGTTGGAGCTGGTTTAACCTCTTCTTTCTTTTTCCCACAGCCACAAACTGTCAGAACAAGAATGATCAGGATCGCAGTAAGCAGAAACCATAGTTTTCTTTTTTTCATTCTTTCTCCTCCCGGTTTCATCCTTAATGTTTCTCTCGATTTCTATACAACAGGATCTGCCTTAATGATAGAGCGAAGGTTGACTTTTTTCAAGAGTTGCCCACAATATAAACAGGGTTTCCAGCGTGAAAACAATAATTATAAAAAAGGAATCATCATATGACAGAAAAAATATTTTATCAGGATGCTTATCTGACGGAATTTGATGCAACCATCAAAAAGATCTGCGAAAAGGAAGGAATGCTTCTTCTATCTTTTGACCGCACAGCTTTTTATCCAGAAGGCGGTGGACAGGGTCCGGACCAGGGAAACATTACGACAGAAGGATCAACGGAGATTATTCCAATTCTGGATGTGCAGGAGGAAGGAGATGAGATATGGCATCATGTAGCTGCTGAAGCAAAGCCTCTTTTTTCTGAAGGAACGATCATCCACGGAAAGATTGACTGGGAGCATCGTTTCGATCATATGCAGCAGCATTCCGGGGAACATATTGTCAGCGGAATGATCTGCAAAGAGTTTCATTGTGATAATGTCGGTTTTCATCTGGGAGAAGATGAAGTGACGATCGATTACAATACACGTATTTCCATGGAAGATGCTTTGAAGATTGAAGAGAAGGCGAACCGCTATCTCTGGGAGAATCATCCTTTTATAGAACTGTGGCCGACTCAGGAAGAATTAAAAGATATAGAATACCGGAGTAAAAAAGAATTGGAAGGGGCGGTGCGGATCACACAGTTCCCGGGGGCAGACAGCTGTGCCTGCTGCGGGACACATGTCCGTTCTAGTGCAGAAGTGGGATTAATCAAAATTGTTTCTGTACACAACTTTCATGAAGGCACACGTTTGGTGCTTCTTTGCGGCAAACGGGCCATGGATTTTTTGAATAAGAATTATCAGGCCAATAAACAGACGGCTGTCCTTCTTTCCACTAAAGAAGAACGAACACCGGAAATTGTGCAGAAGCAGATGGAGGACCTGATTGCTCTGAAGGCTAAAATGTCGCGCCTGGAAGATGACTATTTCAAGCTGTGGGCAAAAAGCTTCCAGGGGCAGAAAAATGCACTGATTGTCACAGATAAAATAGATGCAGAGGAGGGCAGAGCACTCTGCGATATGATCGCTGATGAGGTTTCGGGACTCGCCGCTGTTTTTACAAAAGCGGAAGAGGGGTCAGGCTACCGGTATGCCTGCATGCAGCGAGGAGAAGAGATTAGCGAGCTGATCAAGGAGATGAATACAGCACTTTCCGGACGAGGCGGGGGCAGAAATGGATTTGCGCAAGGGAGCGTGCAGACAGATGAAAAAAAGATTCATACTTTCTTCACAGCGAAAAACTTGACGAACGAATAGAAACAATGCACAATAAGTATAAAGAAAACGGCAGACGGGATACTCCGATCGCCGTAAAAAACACAGGAGGTATTTATTATGGCAGCTATTGATGGAAAATGGAACATTGAGGTTCATACACCTTTTGGCGATATGAAGAGCGTTCTTGATGTGAAAGAAGTTGACGGAAAACTGGAAGGAAACGTTACTGACGGCATGAGCGGAGATGTCTCCCCAGTTGAGAACGGTGTGATCAACGGAAACGAGTTTTCTTATGAGATCAACGTTAAGACTCCGTTTGGCGATATGAAGAACACCCTGAAAGGAACGATCGAAGGCGACGCATTAAAAGGCAAAGCAGGAAACCCAATGGGCGAATCTGATTTCGATGCAACTCGTGCATAAGAAAATCTAATATCGAAAAAGAGAAAGTGCCGGCTTTATGCCGGCACTTTTTTGAATTTACGATTGAAAGTGTTCCGTATAGAATGGCCTCTCTTTTTTATGCTTCTTCGTATGTATATTCCCTGAAACGCTCTAAAAGATCTGCAGGACAATTGACCTTTAGCAGAGTCCCCTCCGGGAGATAATCTTCTGATAAAATATGGGCCCGTTGATGCAGAAGATTAAGCAGGTCACCTTTTGCAAATGGCAGAAGAATCGTCAGTGTTTCACTTCCTGCATAGACTTTGGACAGGATCATGTCCAAAAGATCTGGAAGTCCCGTTCCTTTTTCTGCAGAGATCCATATTTCATCCTGTTTGATCTTAGGCAGGTCATCCATCACTTCCGGCAGCAGGTCCGCTTTATTCATCACATAAATGCGAGGGATCGTATTTGCCTCCAGTTCTTTCAGCGTTTCCTCTGTCACTTTTTTGTGTAAACGATAATAATCATCCGAAACATCCAATACGATGATGATCAGATCAGCATGGACTGCTTCCTCCAGTGTGGAACGGAATGCTTTGATCAGTGTATGCGGCAGGTTTTCAATAAAACCAACGGTATCTGACAAAAGAAAGTCTTTGTTGCCTTCCGTATGGATACGGCGAATGGATGTATCCAAAGTCGCGAAAAGCATATCCTTTTGGAGAACTTTTTTATCTTCACTGCTGCCGCTGTATTCCACCAGTTTGTTCAGCAGCGTAGATTTTCCGGCATTTGTATAGCCAACCAGTGCGACAGAAGGAAGTGTGCTTTTTAAACGTCCCGCACGCTGCACATCGTGTGTCCGCTTGATGGTTTCCAGTTCCCGGGATAGTTCGGCGATACGTGTGTTGATGTGACGACGGTCCAGCTCCAGCTGGGTCTCACCAATACCACGGTTGGACATACTGCCTGAGGCACCTGCCTGACGCCCTAAATGCTGCCACATTCCGGAAAGACGCGGGAGCATATATTGAAGGTACGCGGATTCCACCTGCAGCCTTGCTTCTCTTGTCCTCGCGCGGCGGGAGAATATTTCCAAAATCAGACGCGTGCGGTCCCAGACCTCGATGCCGGTAATGTTCTGCAGGTTTTTCAGCTGTGCAGGACTTAGGTTACCTTCAAAGATACAGTATGCAGCACCTGTTTGCAGAACAGCTTCCTTCAATTCATTAGCCTTTCCTTTTCCAAGATAAGTACCGGCTTCCGGATGAGGGAGCTTCTGACGCACGACATCCACGACCTCCATGTTGCAGGCATCGATCAGGCTCAGCATCTCTTCCATGCTGTGCTCAAAGTCTTCATCACTATCTAATTCCAGTCCCGCCAGAACGACAGGGGCTTTTTCTTCTATCAGAATATCTTCATTCATATCGTTAAGAGTATAAGTGATTTTACAGAAAAAAACAGTTTTTTCTTATGAATTACGAAAGAAAAAGCGAAGTGGGAAAACAAAGGCATTGGAAGATGGCGGCTTGACATTTCCCGGCAGAATAGAGGACAATATTGGAAAACTATAGAAGCGGAGAACAAAAATGAAATTCATCTCATGGAATGTCAACGGAATCCGGGCCTGCATGGGAAAAGGCTTTATGGATTTCTTTCATGCAATCGATGCAGATATCTTCTGTCTTCAGGAGACCAAGATGCAGGAAGGGCAGCTGGAGCTGGATCTTCCGGGTTACTATCAATACTGGAATTATGCGGAAAAGAAAGGATATTCCGGTACCGCCCTCTTTACTAAAGAAGAACCGCTGTCAGTGACTTATGGTCTTGGTATTGAAGAGCATGATAAGGAAGGCCGCGTGATCACGGCAGAGTTTGCTGACTTCTATTTTATTACCGTTTACGTGCCGAACTCCCAGGACGAATTGAAACGTCTTGATTACCGGATGAAATGGGAGGATGATTTCCTGCAGTATGTGAAAAAACTGGAAAAGAAGAAACCGGTTATTTACTGCGGAGATCTGAATGGCGCACATAAAGAGATCGATCTTAAAAATCCGAAAACCAACCGTCACAATGCCGGGTTCACGGATGAAGAAAG
>JAZNHY010000137.1:0-2643 GCA_045577235.1 Lachnospiraceae bacterium | reverse complement strand
TATTTATAAAAATACAATAAAATACGGGAATCAGCCTGAGACTGATTCCCGCATATATAACAGATTTGAATTATTTATTTCTTTGCAGCTTTGTAAGCTTTAACTGCTTCGGTCAGTTCCGGTACGATCTTGAAGAGATCTCCTACCAGACCATAGTCCGCTGCATCGAAGATCGGTGCGGTCTCATCTTTGTTGATCGCGATGATGAGATCGGACTCTTCCATACCAGCCAGGTGCTGGATCGCTCCGGAGATACCACATGCAACATAGATCTGCGGACGAACTGTTTTACCTGTCTGGCCAACCTGCATATCCTTCGGCATCCAGCCAGCATCAACAACTGCACGGGAGCAAGCAACTTCTCCGCCAAGAGCATCTGCAAGATCTCTTAAAAGCTGGAAGTTTTCCGGGCTTCCCACGCCACGACCGCCGGATACAAGAACTTTTGCGTCCATGATGTCGACAGCTTCGTTCACACTCTTAACGATCTCAAGGATCTCAACATATTTGTTGTTCGGTGTGAAGCCAGGGTTGAATTCGATAACTTCTGCCTTTGCTCCAGGTACTCTTTCCTGTCTCTGCATAACGCCGGGACGGACAGTTGCCATCTGCGGACGGTTGTCCGGGCATGCGATCGTTGCGATCGTGTTTCCGCCGAATGCCGGACGGGTCATGAGCAGCTGGTTGTGCTTCTGCTGATCTTCCTTGCCCGGAATCGGGTTCAGCGGGAAATCGCCGATATCAAGCTGTGTGCAGTCTGCTGTCAGACCGGTTGCAACTCTTGCGGAAACACGCGGGCCGAGATCACGGCCGATGGGAGTTGCGCCGACTAACATGATTTCCGGTTTGAACTCATTGATGGCACTTGCGAGAGCGTGTGTATACGGCTCTGTTCTGTAGTCGTTCAGTTCCGGATCATCGATCACGATAACTTTATCTGCACCATACTCTGCCAAGGGGGCTGCAAGATCCTTAATTCCGGATCCGATCACAACTGCTGTTACATCTGTTCCAAGGTCTTTTGCTAATACATTTGCCTTACCGAGAAGTTCGAACGCGATTCCGCTTAAGTTTCCATCGACCTGCTCAGCAAAGACATATACACCTTTATAATCTTGAATATTCATCTTTGTTCGCTCCTTTCTCAGCTTAAATTGCGTGTTTCTCGTCAAGTTTGCCCATCAGGTAAGCAACAGCTTCCTTCGGATCAAGCTCAACCTTCTCGCCTGCGCCCTTGCGGACTTTGTCAGATGCCTTAGCGATCTTTGTCGGGGATCCGGCAAGACCGATATTTGCATCATCCAGATCGGTAAGGTCAGCTCTTGACCAAACAGTGATATCAGCGTTAACTGCATCTAAGATGCCGCCTGGTGTCATATAACGAGGCTCAGCAAGCTCGCCGAGTGCCGTAACCAGACATGGCATTTTAGCCTTCAGGACATGATATCTGTCATCAAACTGACGCTGAACGATAATATAGTCGCCGTCAACCTTGATGTCCTGTGCATAAGAGATAACAGGAATATCAAGATGCTCGGAAATCTGCGGACCAACCTGAGCGGTATCACCATCGATAGCCTGACGGCCGGTGATGATCAGATCATAATCCAGTTTCTTGATTCCGGCTGCAACGGTTGAAGAGGTAGCCCAGGTATCAGCACCACCTAAAACTCTGTCTGTAATAAGGATCGCCTTGTCAGCGCCCATAGCCAGAGCTTCCATCAAAACATCGGTAGCTTTCGGAAGTCCCATCGTAATAACGGTAACTTCTGCACCACATTCGTCTTTGATTCTTAAAGCTGCTTCTAAGCCTGCTTTGTCATCCGGGTTCATGATAGCGAGCATAGCTGCTCTGTTTAATGTTCCGTCCGGATTAAACTGAACGCCGCCCTTTGTGTCAGGAACCTGCTTTAAACATACAACGATTTTCATTTTCCACACGCTCCTTTCTTATGCTAAAATGCTCCCAGAGATGACCATTCTCTGAACCTCACTGGTTCCTTCATAGATCTCTGTGATCTTTGCGTCACGCATCATTCTTTCAACATCATATTCACGGGTATAACCATAACCGCCATGAAGCTGAACAGCCTTCGTTGTTACTTCCATTGCTACTTCTGCTGCATAAAGCTTAGCCATAGCTGCTTCAACAGAATAAGATGTCTTTCCATCGATCTGGAACTGAGCTTTCTTCATTGCTGCTCTGTAGACCATCATCTTTGCTGCTTCAACTTTGGTAGCCATATCAGCCAGCTGGAACTGGGTGTTCTGGAACTGAGCAATTGCTCTGCCGAACTGTTTTCTTTCTTTTACGTAAGCAATCGTGTTATCTAATGCACCTTCTGCAAGACCCAGAGCCTGTGCAGCGATACCAATACGGCCGCCATCCAGAGAGTGCATTGCGATGGAAAATCCTTTACCGATCTTTCCAAGAAGGTTTTCTTCCGGAATACGGCAATCCTGGAAAATAAGTTCATAGGTTGAAGAACCTCTGATACCCATCTTCTTTTCTTTTGTTCCAAATGTAAATCCAGGAGTTCCTTTTTCAACGATGAATGCAGAAATCTCCTTCTGTGTTCTACCACGTTTTTCAACAATACCAGTAACAGCGATCAGAACATATACGTCTGCCTCTTTACCATT
>JAZNHY010000136.1:0-5178 GCA_045577235.1 Lachnospiraceae bacterium | reverse complement strand
GAAATGATATCACAGGTTCTGATCAGTTCATCAAACTCCATTGATGTGGCACCATACTCTTCTTCTATTTCCGGACTCATATCCAAAATATCATTATATACGACTTTGCAGCCCCAGTTTTTCAGTCTTTTTGCTGTCTGTTTGCCAATATCGCCAAAGCCGATCAGTCCGACAAGACTTCCTGCAAGATCATGTTCGCCTACAGCCAGGTGTACCCTCTTGCTGGCTGTATAACCAATGGTACGAAGCTGCCGATCTGTCAGCGAAGTCCGTCTCAAACCAGCAAGCATCAGGCCGATTGCATGCTCCGCAACAGATATGGCATTTGCTCCTTTATTATTGCAGACCCAGACACCTCTTTCCTTTGCTGCTTCAACATCCACTTTTTCAAATCCCACACCTTCTGTCTGGATCAGTTTCAGCGAAGGGCATGATTCGATCACGTTCCTGCTGACCACATGGCCGGATCCCACCAGAATGATCTCCGCATCTTTAGCTGCTGCAATCATTTCTTCATCTGTATACTTATAGCTGATGAATTCCGCATCCCATGCTTCAGGAATGGTGCACCCATACTGTTCAAATGCCGACTTCGACGTTGCGATGACAACTCTTGCCATTGTCTAATCCTCCTTGCTAATTCAGATATTCCGGTACTGCTGCCTGTCCACGGCTGGCGCGAAAGGCATTATAAGCCCCACCTAATCTTCCGATCGTCCGTTCATAGGAAGCAAGCGCGGCACCTGTATTGTCCGCACCCCAGGAATATGGGTCTGTCTGATCATCCAGCGCTACAATAGAATAGGAACCGGTCCGCTCTACCCAGGTTGGAAGGATCTTAAGACCTGTGACCTTTACTTTTCCGTTATTAAACTTAGAATACGTTACTTCAAAGATCAGACCGTCTTCGGTATAACCACGGTTTCCGTCCTCATCCATAAGAGCTGCCCGCTGATTGGAAAGTTCATTGCCCATAGAATACAGGCACAAGGCCTGATGACCATTGCTTGCCGTTAATGTATCATAACGCTGGATCACGTGCGGATGTCCTCCGACGATCACATCTGCTCCCAGTTCGCAGATCTCCTGGGCGATCTCCTCCTGGATCCAGTTCGGATCATCCTGATATTCATTGCCCCAATGAATAAAAACGATCTTACTGTCTACGCCCAGCATATTCATCTGATGCATAGCGTCTTTTACATTTTGATAAAGTTCTTCCAGATTCTCATAGCAGAAACTGCTGACCAGATCCTCTGCTTCATCCCGCATAGGGATCCCGTTTAAGGATTTCTGATCATCGGGATACTGTCTGGTATCGTAGGTGAAATTGACCATACCGATCTTAATGCCGTTGACTTCCTTAACGACTATAAAATGCTCACCCGTGTTTTTCCGGGTGCCCAGATATTCCATTCCGTTTTGTGTAATAAGATCCAGTGTCCGGAGCATGCCGTCATATCCTGTATCATAGGAATGATTATTTGCTGTCAAAAGCAGATCCACTCCTGCATTTTTTAAAGTCGGGATAATATTGTCCGGACAGTTAAATGTCGGATAACCGGAATAAGCACCGGCTTCTTCTCCGCCACAAGTGACCTCCAAGTTGGCGATCATGATATCCGGTTGGGAATAATAAGGAGCAACCAGACGGAAACAGCCGGAGAAATCATAGCCCCCGTCATAATAAACGGAATCAATGATCGGAGAATGGATCAGGATATCGCCCGTTGCGCCGATCGTCAGACTGCTTTCAATGCGCGGATCCTCCAGTACGATCCTGGTATCCTCTTCCGGTTCTTTGTCTTTGCGCAGGAAAAGAACCGCAACCACTGCTGCGATCAGCACCAGAACAATGATCAAAATGATACCCGGTTTTCCTCTCCGCTTCTTCTGCTTCCTCATGTTCTTTTATCCTTCGTCTCCTGTTCTTGTCACGAAATCAGCAATATAATAATTCTCTCCGTCTCTGACAAAGATCCATGTCATGTTGGTATCCCATGTTTTGACAGGTTCATCTCCCTGATAGATCGTCTGTAAAAAGCTGATATCACAGGAGAATACATCATCTGAATACTTTTTAAAATTCTCTGCTTTCTGATCCGTGATCTCCACATCGCTGTGTTCCTGCATCCAGGAAACATCTGCACTGATAGCACTGTTATAAGCCGGTGAATCATCCAGCATGATCCGTGCCAATGCGCCTCTGCCTGCTTCGCCGGAGAAATAGAAAGCATATGGTTCAAACATATCGATCACGCGATCGTATTGTTCCTCTATAAAATCCTGTGGTGCATCAAAACCACCGGTATAAGTATCTGCTGTCAGGATACAATTATAAGTTCTGCCGGATGGATCCGTTGCCTGTACTTCTTTTTGGAAGAAAATGCCCGGTATCTCGTAAGTATCCATGGTCGGCTGTTCACCGATAAAGCCCTCCGCGATCAGTCTGGCGATCAGATTAATACGGTCGCCTTCTGAGGTGACCCTCTCCCGTCCGATTGCCTGCCCATTTACGATCAGCTGATCACTTTGCGGAATCTGTACTTTCAAATTGGTCACCGGGAATGCGTCGGAAAGAAGGATCGTTTCTTTTTCCTGCCACCCGGTAAAGCCAAAGGCATATTTTTTATCGGAGCGCTCAATAACGGTCTTTAATATTTTTTTATCTCCTGCTTTTATCAGATATACTTTTGTATTCTCATCACTTTCCCCGTTAAGCACACGGAATGTGATGCCGCCTTCTTCCGTTTCGCTTCCTTCTTCTTTTTGAAGGATATAGGCAGAGATTTCAGCAGAATCAGCCAGGATCTGGCCATCTGTCAGGGATGCTCCATCTTCTGTTAGCAGATGCAGGTCATCCAGATTTCCTTTTTCTACCGCGGAAACGATCCGGTGGATCGTATCTGCCGGACGGCTTTTTTCATAATTGGAAAGGAAAACCGAAAGCAAAATCAGCGCTGCTGCCAGAACAGCAACAAATGCCAGCCATGCAATCAATAACCCTTTACGGAACCTGCCCTTAACCGCTGGTGCCTTAGTCTTTTTTGCCTGCTGCGCAGCCGGACGTTGTGGCTGCTGCGTAACTGGACGCTTTAGCTGCTGTGGCCTGGTCTGACCAGTTTGAGTCTGCTGCTGCCTCTGCTGTATTGGTCTCTGTTGTATCGGACGCTGCTGCGCTGGTCTAACCTGCTGTGGACGCTGATGCGCTGGCTTTTGCTGGGCCGGTCTTTGCTGCACTGGCCTCTGAGTGGTTGGTCTAACCTGCTGCGGACGCTGCTGTGCCTGTCTTGGCTGAGCTGGACGTTGCTGTGATGAATGTGTTTGCTGCGTTGGCTTTTGCTGGATCGGACGCTGCTGACGCGTTCTGGCCTGCTGTCCGCTTCCTCTTGCCGGACGCACCGGTTTCTCTCCATAATCGAAAAATTCGATATCTTCATCAACTGCCCGTGTCTGCCGCGGACGTTGCTGCACTGGTCTTTGCTGCGCTGGCTTCTGCGAGGTTGGCCTTACCTGCTGCGGACGCTGCTGAGCAGGTCTTGCCGTTCTCTGTAGTGTTTTTGCAGGATGTTGAAGCTTTGGTTCCGGACGTTTGGCAGTGGATCGTCCTACTTTCGGACGTGTTTGTTTTTCAACTTCCTCATAATCCAGAAAATCGATATCCAGATCATCTGGATGGCTGCTGCTTTCCTCAATCTGTTTCTTTATAGGTATATGTGTAAACTCGTTCGGTCTCATCTTCTGATCAAAAATGCATTCGGCACATCACGTGGTCCCGAAAGCGCATATGGTGTGTTGAGGAATTTTCCTTCGTAATACATCTGTGTGGAAGAACCACCATCTAAAGAAGCGGCATTTACGGCCCCATAATCACTCATGATCTTGATCATGTCCGAAAAAGTAGCTCCGATGGAATTGGCCTGTCTTCCGTCTGTTGTAACAAAAATGATCGTTCCGTCTGCGGTCTGTCCGATTGCGGTCCGCGGGTTCAATCCACCGCCTACGCCGGCTACTTCCTGCTCTTCTCCATTTAAGATCAGAACTGGTGCATAAACCGTCTGGACACAGACGCAGTCCCGCAGTCCCATATCAACGGCATCCTGTCCGGTAAAGGTTCCGATCACCATTTTATTATCCGGTGTAAATCCGATAGCTGCATAAGGAGTATAGCGGTCTCCGTAACAGTATTCTCCTTCCGAAATCACAAATCCATCCGGAACGCCGCCGTTTCCCATACCACCAGCATCGTAAAAACCACCGCCATTTATCCCGGCAACTGCATCATATCTGGCCGCGATCACATCCACGGTCGTTCCGCCGCTTCCGTCATATGGACCTTTATTTCCAACGAACAGACGGGAAGGATCTTTGATCAGCATGACATCCCCGATATATGTAGGTCCGGAAATTTCATAGATTTCAATGTCCTGACTTGCCGTATCAGTCGTATCGATCAGATCTGTATTTGTCGTTTCATCGGTTCCTTTTACGGAATTATTCTCGATGATCTGCTGGATCTCTTCATCTGAGAAAAAGATATCCGGGATCCATTTCAAAGCACTTGTCTCTTTCAGAGACAATGTGAACAGCTCCGCCGCACTTTGCGACGGTCCCTTCATGATAATTACAACTGCAACACAGACAGCCAGAATGAAGGTCCCTAAGAATGTCCCTATAACTGCCAATGTTCTGAGTACATGTTTCATTTACTTTGATGCCTACTTTTTATTCTTAAATACCCAGCGTCTCTGAATGTTATAACTGAAGATAAACAGACAAAGATCAACTACACATTTTACAATCAGTTCCACAACACCTTTCACATGAAGGATGTGTGTGAAGAAATATACCAATCCGTAAGAAGCACCCATCTGACAGATTGCCAGAATATAATATTTCACTGCTGTGCTTCCTACGTTATCGACAGATTTAAAGACGCCCTTCCGGTTCAATATATAATTGAATACGGATGAGACCACACGGGATGCGATCGTACAGATCAGGACTCTGGTCCCCAGGTCCATTTTGTTCTGCAGTGCAAATTCCAGGATCGCATAGACACCAATGTCCACCACCCAGGAAGCGATCGAACTGATGATGAATTTGATAAAATACCGCAGGATCACCCCATAGATCTTCATGGAGTCCTTGAAAGGATTAAAATGAGATGACGCGTTA
>JAZNHY010000135.1:0-3876 GCA_045577235.1 Lachnospiraceae bacterium | reverse complement strand
GCCAGACCATGGAAGAATACATGGCTTCCAAGTCTGGTGATATAGCCATACTCTTTTCTCTTCTTATAGAAGTCTTCGACAACCTTAGGGAACATGACCCATCCGACCAGGTCTCGGTCCGTGATCTGATCTTCATCTTTGAACTCCTTCAGATGCTCTCTGACTTCATCAAAATTGATCGGATCCAGAAGATCGCCCGGACGGCAGGTAATCGGTTCTTCACCTTTCAGGACGACTTTCTGCAGATCTTCCGGGAATCCCCAGGTAGGCTGTCCCATCATACCCTTGAAGTAGCTGACAACGCTGTCAGGGAATGCAAGTCCGGCACCTTTTTCCACAATATTTTCTGCTGTCAGATCATTCTGTACCATAAAGATAGCCAGATCGCCGACCATCTTGGATGATGGAGTAACCTTCACGATATCACCCAGCATCTGATTGACCGTAACGAACATTTCGCGGACTTCGTTAAAACGGTGACCTAAGCCAAGGCTCTGGACCTGCGGACGCAGATTCGTGTACTGTCCTCCAGGAATCTCGTAACGATAAATATCTGTCAGCGGTGTCTTCAGATCAGATTCGAAAGAATCATAACGAAGACGGATATCCTCCCAGTACTCGCTCAAAGGCTCTAACTGATGAATATTCAGGCCGGTATCTCTCTCATTTCCTTTTAATGCAGAAACAACAGAGTTCATGGAAGGCTGGCTGGTCAGGCTGGACATAGAGGAAATAGCAAGGTCTACGATATCTACGCCGGCTTCTGCAGCAAACAGGCATGTTGCTACCTGGTTGCCGGAGGTATCATGCGTATGCAGATGGACCGGGATTCCAATTTCATCCTTTAATGCCTTGATCAGTTTCTTTGCCGCATATGGTTTCAAAAGACCGGACATATCCTTGATACAGAGCGTATGTGCGCCTCTTTTCTCCAGTTCCTTTGCCATACCGACATAATAATCCAATGTATATTTGTCTTTTCTCGGATCGGAAATATCACCCGTGTAACACATGGTTGCTTCCAGGATCTTGTTCTGCTTCAGAACTTCATCCATAGCGATTTCCATATTCGGGATCCAGTTCAGGGAGTCGAATACACGGAAGACATCAATACCGCCCTTTGCGCTTTCTTCGATAAACTTCCGAACCTGATTGTCCGGATAGCTTGAATACCCGAGCAGGTTGGAACCACGCAGCAGCATCTGGAACAGTACGTTCGGGATCTCCTTACGAAGAAGGTCCAGCCTCTCCCATGGATCTTCATACAGGAAACGATAAGCTGTATCAAACGTTGCCCCGCCCCACATCTCAAAGGAGAATGCATCAGCCAGAATCTCGGCCATAGCATCTGCGCCCTTCACCATATCACGGGTACGGACGCGGGTAGCCAGAAGGCTCTGGTGCGCATCACGCATTGTGGTATCCGTAACAAGAAGTTTCTTCTGCGCCAGAACCCAGTCTCTGACTGCTTCCGGACCTTTTGCATCAAGAAGCTGTTTCAGTCCGTCTTTTGGCGGCTGTCCGCTGGTTTTTACAAAACGCGGAGTATCATACAGTTTCCTGCCTGCCGTCGGATCATTGACAACAATATTGCCGATGTATTTCAGCATTCTGGTTGCACGGTCCTTGCTACCAGGAAGGTCAAACAATGCAGGTGTATCATCAATAAATTTGGTATAGCATCTTCCCTGAAGGAAAGTTTCATTCGTCAGGATGTTACTCAGGAATCCGACATTGGTCTTGACGCCACGGATAGTTGTTTCTGTAATAGCGCGCAGGGCTTTTCTTGCTGCACCATCGAAAGTGGAGTCATAGCAGGTAACCTTCACCAGAAGGCTGTCATAATATGGAGTAATGACAGAGCCAACATAAGTGTTTGCACCGTCCAAACGGACGCCATTACCGCCGGCTGCACGATAAGCAGTGATCTTACCGGTATCCGGTGCAAAATTATTAGCTGGATCTTCTGTCGTAATACGACACTGGATAGCATAACCACGGGTGGTAACATCTTCCTGTTTTGCAATGCCGATCATTGGATCAGAAAGTTTTTCGCCTTCTGCGATCAGGATCTGTGCACGTACCAGGTCAACACCGGTCACCATTTCGGTAACGGTATGCTCAACCTGGATTCTCGGGTTCATTTCGATAAAGTAATGATCGCCGCTCCTATCTACCAGGAATTCAACTGTCCCGGCATTCTCATAATTGACTGCTTTGGCGATCTTGACTGCATCGTCACAGATGGATTTTCTGACTTCTACCGGAAGAGACCATGCCGGTGTATACTCAACAACTTTCTGATAACGTCTCTGCAGGGAGCAGTCACGCTCAAACAGATGAACCGTGTTGCCATATTTATCAGCGAGGATCTGTACCTCGATATGTTTTGGCTCAACCAGGAATTTTTCGATAAAGATATTGTCGTTGCCAAATGCTTTCTTAGCTTCCGACTGAACCAGCTCAAAGGCAGGTTTCACTTCTTCCGGTGTAAAGCAGCTTCTCATACCGCGGCCGCCGCCGCCAGCTGCTGCTTTCAGAATAATAGGGAATCCATATTCTGTTGCTTTTGCAAGAGCCTCATCTGCATCTTTCAACGGCTCTGTGCTGCCAGGGATCGTTGGCACATTGCATGCCAGGGCCATTTCTTTAGCAGAAAGTTTATCGCCCATCTGCCCCAGAACCTTAGAGTTCGGTCCGATAAAGATGATGCCGGCATCTTCACAGGCTTTTGCAAAATCAGCATTCTCAGCAAGAAAGCCGTAACCCGGGTGGATCGCATCCACATTTTTTCTTTTGGCAAGATCCACGATCTCGTCAATTGCCAGGTATGCCCCCAATGGGCTTAAGCTCTCACCGATCATATAAGCTTCGTCAGCTTTAATACGGTGTTCGCTGTAAATATCTTCTTTTGAGTAGATTGCAACCGTATTCAGTCCCAGATCATAGCATGCCCTTAGGACACGTGTAGCTATCTCTCCACGGTTTGCGACCAATACCTTTTTGATCTTTTTCGTCTCCATTGATTCATCCTCCTGAAATGTGCACAAAAAGTGACGATGATATTTTATCACGAAAACCGCAATGTTCATAGAGAAACCTTATAAAAGATTGAATAAAAAAAAGGACATTACTATGTAAATGTTCTTACAGAATGCCCATAATATACCCGCAGAAAGCAGAATCATGCTCTTTTCCCCCCTTTATAGGAAGCATTTAAGCAATGAAAAGCTGTTTCTGCGAAAAATAAACGTTGAAAACGAAAAAAGATATGTTATAATAACTTTTGCGTTTTCCGAGAAATCGCAAATGCGGAGGTGTCGGAACTGGCAGACGAGCAAGACTAAGGATCTTGTGCTGGCTACAGCGTGTGGGTTCAAGTCCCATCCTCCGCATAAAAAAGAACCATGGTGTCTGTGGCACGTTGGTTCTTTTTTTGTGTTTCAGAGATGGGACTTGTGTTATTCTTGTGATGCCGGTTTCCACATCCAGTAAATAAACTCTTTTGAAAAAGTCATCCCCATCTTCCGCTGCAGGGAAATCGAAGCTTCATTATCATCATACACCTGACCATAAGGATAAGCGCCTGCTGCCATACGCCCATTGACCATATATGCTGACAGATCCCAGGCATATCCTCGCCCTCGAAACTCATCCATAACATGAAGCATCCCGATCGACCCTTCTGCATGCAGCCCAATGAAGCCAGCCAGTTTTCCGTCCACATATCCGGCCGCAAATTCCGGCCTGTCAATGCTTTTAAAGACCTCTTCTTCGCTGATATTCAACGTGTATGTTTTGCTGATCATCCCATATTCCTCCCGTTCCGGATGGCGGATGACCAGATTGCTCTTTGTAGGAATTGGTTCTTTTTTC
>JAZNHY010000134.1:0-1908 GCA_045577235.1 Lachnospiraceae bacterium | reverse complement strand
TTTGGGATGGATGTGATCAGCCGCTTATCTGCATCTGACATACCCTTTTGTACCAGCGCAGAATAGCCGCCTATAAAATCAACGCCGCAGGTCTTTGCCGCCTTATCCAGTGCATGCGCAAACAGGGAATAATCCGCATCTCCGCATGCCGCAGCTACCAGGGCGATCGGCGTTACCGAGATCCGCTTATTAACGATCGGAATACCAAACTCCACCTCAATCTCCTGGGCCTTTGCCACCAGATTCTGCGCAGACTTGCAGATCTTGTCGTAGACCTTCTGGCAGGCTTTATCAATATCTTCATCACAGCAGCTTAAAAGCGAGATACCCATCGTAACCGTACGGATATCCAGATGCTGCTGCTCGATCATCTCAATCGTAGAAAGAATATCTTTCTGATTTAACATGTCAGTTTCTCCTTAAATCATTCGCATCAGATCGTATGCATTGCATCAAAAATCTCTTCCCTCTGCATATGAATGGAAAGTTCCATTCCTTCTCCCAGCACTTTCAGCGCTTCTGCAATCTCAGCAAACGGCTTATTAGCCTTGCTAAGATCTACAGCCATGATCATGGTGAAGTTGTTATGCAGGATCGTCTGGGAAAGGTCCAGGACATTGACATTATATTCGGCCAGCTTGACGCAGATTGCCGCGATGATTCCTACACGGTCATTTCCGACAACAGTAATTAAGGCGTTCATAATAATCTCCTATTTCTAACATTTTTATTTCAGTATTATACATGAACACCGCTATTTTTGAACAGGAATATAATGAATTGTTTCAATTCTTATGATAGAATCATTACATATTTATTTATCAGCGGAGGGCCGCATGGCAGCCGCCGGTCCTTTCAATGAAATGAACCTGTAAAGAAACAGGTCAAAGGAGTAGTAATTATGAAATATATTTGTAAGATCTGCGGCTACATCTACGATGAAGCCAAAGAAGGAACCCCGTTCAGCGCTCTGCCGGACGATTGGAAATGTCCGGTATGTACAGCGCCAAAAGCTGACTTCAAAGCGGAAGAAGCTCAGACACCTGACGCGGATGCTGCAGGTGCAGCAAATGATTCTGCAGAAACAGTTTCAGTAGATCCGCAAGTAGATGCTGCTTTCACCAGCACGGTCCTTGGGGCAGCTGCAATCAGCGATAATCCGGCAGCGGATATTATGGCAACCATTTCAGCCATGACCAAAGAAGAACGTGAGGCAGAACCGGAAGAAGATGATGATGAACAGCCATTTGACACTTCTTTCAATGATGCGATCCTCACTTCTGTTGCGATGAGCGATAATCCTGCCTTGAATGTCATCGAGACGATTTCCGCCCTTAGAAAAGAATTAGCAGAACACGCTGCAGATCCGGATATGGAGCGTTTTTCAGCCGGCCAGCTTTCAGCGCTCTGCTCTAATCTGGCGCGCGCCTGCGAAAAACAATATAAAGAGGAAGAAGCTTCCCAGTTCCGTGAGCTGGCAGCTTTCTTTGCTCAAAAGGAGCCTGCCATCGAGGATGCTTCTGTAGAAGCTCTGACAAAAGCGATCCAGGCAGATATTGATAGCTATGAAAGTGTCCGGAAAGTGGCAGATGCTGCCGGCGATCGTGGTGCTGCAAGAGTATGCGTCTGGGGAGAAAAAGTGACCCTGATGCTCTCCTCTCTTGTTGCCCGCTATCAGCAAAACGGAGATGCCCTTCTGAACAATACAGAGATCTGGGTCTGCACCGCATGCGGGTTCGTTTTTATCGGTGATAACCCGCCGCAGCAGTGTCCGGTCTGCAAAGTCCCTGACTGGAAATTCGAGAAGATCGAAAGGAGGGCTGCAAAATGAAAGAATATGCTGTAAGAAATCTGAGATTATGTACAAAAGACTGCCTGTGCCTTTATGTATGCCCGACCGGTGCAACT
>JAZNHY010000133.1:0-2437 GCA_045577235.1 Lachnospiraceae bacterium | reverse complement strand
AAGAGTCAACATCTTAACAGATGGATTCCTGGCAGCAGCGAACAAATTTAACTTTACAATCACATTGCCGGTCCTTCTTTTTACGGACCTTGCATCCAAGAATTTCAAAGAAACCTTTGACCTTAAGTTTGTCCTGTTCTGTGCAGGGTCTACAACGATCGGCTTCTTTGGAGCCTGGATCCTGACAAAACTCCTTATGAAGGATAAAAACAGCGTAGGAGAATTTGTACAGGCCTGTTACCGGAGCAGTACGGCAGTTTTGGGACTTGCCCTGATCCAGAATATCTACGGAACCACCGGCATGGCCGGAATGATGGTTTTAGGCGCTGTGCCGCTTTATAACGTGTATGCGGTCATTGTTCTGCAGACAGAGTCTCCGATCAATAAAAAAGGGGAAAAGAACATCCAGAGAGCGCTGAAGGGTATCATTACGAATCCAATTCTGATTGGCGTTATTTTAGGTCTTGTGGCCTCTTTGATCAACATCAAGTTCCCGACCATCATTGATACATCGTTAAATTACGTGGCTCGTATCGCAACACCTCTGGCTGTCATCTGCATTGGCGGAGAATTCAGCTTCAAAAATGCATTCAAGAGTCTTAAGAAAAGCTCCCTGGCAGCAGCTGTTAAGCTGATCCTTCTTCCACTCGTGTTTGTGCCGATCGCAATCCTGATGGGGTTTTATACCGATAAACTGGTTGCAATCCTTGTGATGCTGGCAGGTCCGACTACACCGTCCTGCTTTATCATGGCAAAACAATATGGCTATGAGGGTACCATCACTTCCAGTTGTGTGGTACTGACCACGCTGTTCTCATCTGTCACACTGACCCTCTTTATTATGATCCTGCGATCAATGGGTTACATTTAATGTCATTACAGATCCTGATAGGAGATACCAACTCCGGAAAATCACATACACTGGTTAAACATATGGTGAACCAGGCGACGGCCCGGCCGGATGAAAGATTCTTTGTGATCGTCCCGGAACAGGCAACGCTCAAGATGCAGAAAGACGTGGTCAAACTGCATCCGGCGCATGCCGCCATGAACATTGACGTTGTCAGCTTTGACCGTCTGGCCCATGTGGTGTTTTCTGAACTGGGGATCGATGACAGTCATGTGCTGGATGACATCGGCAAGATGCTGATCCTGCGGAAAGTCTTAAAAGAACTGCAGGACGATCTGACCGTTTACAAAAACAAGATACATCTGACCGGATTTGCAGAAGAGATCAAATCGGTCATTACGGAATTAAAACAATACGGCATGGATGATGACCAGCTGTTCCTGATGCAGGAAAGTGCGCAGGAGAAAGGCAATCTCCTGCTGTTCCATAAACTTGGAGACATCCGTCTGGTGCTCCGCAAATTCAACGAAACAATCAAAGGACAATATCAGGCCGCAGAGGAGGTCCTGGATCTTTTTGCCAAAGTGGCTCTGCAGTCAGGCAAGATCAAAGATTCCCATATTTATCTGGATGGGTTTACCGGATTCACGCCAATTCAGTACCGCCTTTTGACCAGCATGCTGAAGGCCGCCAAAGATGTGAACATTTCCTTGACACTGCCGGAAGAAAAGATCGATGCCAATGTCAAAGAGATCGACCTGTTTTATCTCAGCAATCAAACTTATTTCCGTCTGAAAGAATGTGCAAAGTCTGCACAGACTGAAATCCTTCCTGACATTGTAGTTGTGGATGAAAACAAGACACTGCCGCAGATCTTTTCCTATCAGGCAGCAAATGCCAAAGAGGAGGTACTCTTTACCGCAAAAGAGATCCTGCGTCTGGTACGTGAGGAAGGGTACCGGTTCCGCGACATCGCAGTCATTACAGGAGACGTGGAAGGGTATTATATCCCGGTCCGGGAAGTCTTTGATGAAGCAGATATCTCCGTCTTTATTGATTACAAATCTTCTGTGACAGAAGATGTGCTGGCTCGGTTTTTTATGGGAGCGCTGCGTCTTGTGGAAGAGCGGTTTTCCTATGATGCTGTCTTTGGCTTTTTAAAGACACAGCTGACAGATATTAAGCCGGATGAAGTCGGATTGCTGGAGAATTACTGCCTGGAATTTGGCATCCGCGGAAACAGAGCTTTTTCAAATCCATTTACCAAGAACAATGATGATCATGATCTGGAGCAGATCGATCAGATCCGGCAGACGTTTTATGACGGCATACGGGATTTTTATTTCCGTACATCGGCAGCAGATCTGAAGGCAAAGGATTTCCAGACATTGCTGCTTAGCTTGTGCGAACGTTATCACGTGCAGGAACAGATGGCAGAAATCGCACGCGGGCTGAATGAAGAAGGCCTTCTGGCAGAGGCCAAAGAATACGAACAGATATATAAACTCCTGACCGACTTACTGGAGCAGATCACACTGCTTTTAGGAGAAGCGCCTGTTACGGTATCAGAATACAGAGAAGTTTTGG
>JAZNHY010000132.1:0-4880 GCA_045577235.1 Lachnospiraceae bacterium | reverse complement strand
CTAATTCATAGAAGGAACGTGCATTTACTCCGGTCCCTTCACTTAAGGAATCAAGTGATCCGGCGGAAATAAGCAGATAGATCTTCCATAGCACAAACGGCGTGATACCGGCTGCAGGAATGAACAGCATAAAGAATTCTCTCCACTTCCGGACGATGATCAGAAATGCTAAGGCATATACAGCATATAAAACCGGAGCCAGATAGGTTCCGACCGTAGAGGCAGCCTGGCTTGCCAGTAAAACCGCGAACAGATAGAAAATATTCGGAAACGATACTTTTTTTGCTTTTAATATGCGGATAAAAACATAGAGCAGCAGCGGCAAAAACAGGTTTGCCAGAACCGCTTTGCCCTGCCAGATCCTCAGGATCAGGAATGCTCCGGAATCATAAGTGGAAGGACCACTGACCAGATTTAAAAAAGCACCGAACAAAAGGAACAGGAATGAGCGGTCTTTGCCAAATTCCCGTCCGATCATGTACAGGACCATATAGTGCAGCGGGATCAGAAAGACCGGAATGATGCTGTGGCAGAGGATCGCAGGCTCTGTTAAAAACAGCTTTGACAAAACTGCAAGAAATGCCTCCCAGCTGACCAGCAGATAGGTGGCAGGGAAAACACTTCCTTCCATGCCGCTGGCCGGAAGGGTATTCATCATAACGTTCCGGTTCAGAAATGTAACGCTTTCTGCAATGTAAAAATTATCATCCACGTTATAGGATACGTGCACTATGACCATCGAACACTGCCAGACGATCAGTGCAACAGCGGCAAGCAGGATTAGATACTGCCACCATCTGTTTTTTGCTGTATCAAGAATGCTTTCTTTGAGCGCAAGGATATCTGCCTTCAGAGGGATCCGTTTTTTCAGGAAGGAGAGAAGGCAGTAAGCAATAAAGATTGCGATGACAGCGGATAAAAACAGCCAGTACAGAGAAATGAAAGGCCATTCATTATACATAAAAGGCAGGCTGATGATGTGAAAGAGGCAAAGGAGCGTGGTAAAACCGGAAAGGACCTTGGCTGCGATCCCGTTTTCGGCTTTAAAGAGCATATGAAGAAGATCCCCTGTTATGTAGCTGCAAAGCAAAAGCACAACAGGAGTGATCCAAACAAGACTGCTCCAGAATAAAGTGTTCAAATCCGTGCTCCTGTATTCTTAATTTCTTCCTATTATAGCCCATGTTTTATAGGGCTTCAAATGGTTTGTATACGGGTGGCTTTTTAGGCTCAAATATGCTATTCTTACATCAAATGCGCCCATGCATTTTATTTCGTGATGCAAAAAAATAAAAAGGAGTCAGAAAAGCAAGTGAAAGAGCTCGAATATCCTTTTGACGGGGAATATCTCCTGAAGAAGAAAAAGTCCATCAAAAAGGAATTGCTGAAGGACGAAACACCGCGTATTCAGAAGAAAGTCGCCATTCTGGGCGGCTCTACCACAGCGGATATCGCGCAGATACTGGACCTCTTTTTGCTCCAGTATGGGATTGAAGCGTCCTTCTATGAAAGTGAATACAACAAGTACTATGAGGATGCGCTGTTCGGAAATCCGGATTTTGATGCCTTTGAGGCGGATGTCATTTATATCCACACCGGCATTCACAACATTACGGCTTTTCCGGTAATGACAGACACGAAGGAGCAAGTCGATGCAAAGCTGGAAGCAGAGTATTCGCGCTTCCTTGCAGTCTGGGAAAAATGCGCAGAAAAGAAAAACTGCGTCATCATCCAGAACAACTTTGAGTATCCGTCCTGGAGACTGCTTGGAAATAAAGATGCATCTGATCCGCATGGAAAAGTAAATTTCATAACCAGGCTGAATCTGAAATTCGCAGAATATGCGCAGAAAACAGAAAACTTTTTCATTCATGATGTGAATTATCTGAGCGCGCGCTGCGGGATCGAAGCATGGGAAGATCCGTTTTACTGGAACATGTATAAGTACTGTCCTGCAGTGCCGCTGATCCCGGAACTGGCTTTTTCTGTTGCGAATATCATTAAGTCTGTTTACGGAAAGAATAAGAAAGCTCTGGTTCTGGATCTGGACAACACCTTATGGGGAGGCATTGTCGGAGATGACGGCCCGGAGAATCTTCAGATCGGTCAGGAGAGTGCTGTCGGGGAAACTTATTATGAATTCCAGCAGTACCTGAAGGCACAGAAAGAACTGGGAATACTTTTAAACATCGACTCCAAAAACGAATATGAAAACGCTATTGCGGGCTTGAACAGCAAAGGTTCTGCGCTGACACCGGACGACTTTATTCTGATCAAAGCAAACTGGGAACCGAAGGACAGGAACCTCCTGGCAATCGCACAGGAACTGAATCTGGGCGTGGATTCCTTTGTCTTTGTAGACGATAACCCGGCAGAGCGCATGATCGTCTCAGAACAGGTGAAAGGCGTGGCTGTACCGAAGATGGAATCCCCGGAGACCTATATCAAAACGATCGATCATTCAGGGTTCTTTGAGGTGACCAATTATTCTGCCGATGATGCCGGCCGTAATGAGATGTATAAAGCCAATATCCAAAGAGAACAGGCACAGGCCAGCTTTGCGGATTACACAGAATACCTGAAGAGCCTGGAAATGACGGCGGAGATCAAACCATTTGCAAAAGAGTATATTCCGCGGATCTCGCAGCTGACAAATAAGAGCAATCAGTTTAATCTGACTACTTTGCGCTGTTCCATCGCAGATATTGA
This sequence comes from Lachnospiraceae bacterium, assembly GCA_045577235.1. Taxonomy (GTDB): domain Bacteria; phylum Bacillota; class Clostridia; order Lachnospirales; family Lachnospiraceae; genus RGIG5612. The sequence goes on along the minus strand of JAZNHY010000132.1, from coordinate 2,171 downwards.
AGAAATGGCAGCAGATGAAAACTGGATCACTCTTTACGGAAAGCTGATCGATAAGTTTGGCGACAACGGCGTGGTATCTATTCTTGCAGCGGAGATCAAGCCGGAAGCAGTTAATCATCTGGGCAAAGAAGCCCACATCCGGCTGAACCTGATGAGCTGCCGCGTGCTGAAGCGGGATATGGAATTTGCCATGCTGGATGAATTGGTCCGCCAGGCAAAAGCAAAAAATGTGACAACACTGGTCGGGCACTATCTGCCTACCAAGAAGAACGGTATGGTCGCTGAGCTTTATACCGATCTTGGCTTTACGAAGGAAAATGATATCTGGACACTGGATGTGAATTCATATCAGGATCAGTGTCATGTAATAACGATCAACTGATCGGAGGTAATAATGGAAGAAAAGATTTATGAAACACTGAATGAGATCTTTCAGGATGTCTTTGATGATGAGGACATCGTGGTAGATGCCGAGACAAATTCCGATACGATCGAAGATTGGGACAGCTTAGAGCACATCAATCTGGTCGTTGCGATCGAGAAAGCATTTGGACTGAAGTTCTCCATGGACGAAGTCACGGGCATGAAGAACGTCGGAGAAATGGTAGAGATCATTAAGACACGCGGAACCAAGCTGTAATGAAGAAAAACATTTTCAAAAACCACATCGGAGAGCTGGTGGCTGCAATTGTGATCGGCCTTCTGGAAGTCCTTGCCTTATCGCTGTTTTATAAGGACTCCCTTGCTTTCTGGTTTGCGTCTTTTGGAAATGTGCTGCTTCTGATCGGAGCATGGATCGTTTTTTCTGCGTTGTTCTTTGTCCTTTTCAGGCTCTTCCTGTTTTTCATGGACCGCCTGGTGCCGGCAAAGAAAAAAGGCAGAAAACATTTCTGGTTCGCGCTGCTGGTCCTTTTGATCTTCTGGCTGCCATGGCTGATCGCCTTTTATCCGGGATCCGCTTCTTATGACATGATGTATCAGGTCACGCAGATCAACGGAGGAATATTGCTGAACGGGCATCATCCGCCCTTTGCCACTATGGTCATGGGGTTTGTTTCCAACATTGGCTGGATGATATCGCATGGGCCAAACCTGGGGATTTTCCTTTATATTCTTCTGCAGACTTTGATCTGTGCAGTCGCTGTAGCGTACATGATCGCACAAATGCAGAGGATCGGGATCTCAACTGCTTTTCAGATGATCGTCCTGGGCTATTTTGCCATCACCCCGCTGTGGGGCGGCGCCATGCAGACCGGCATCAAGGATATTTTGTTTACGGGAGTCTTCCTCCTGTTTATGACATTCTCCATGCAGCTGTTTCTGCCGCTGCGAAAAGCAGACGGAACGGTACGTTTTCCAGCATGGAAATGGGTCTTATACGGCATTTGCATTGTGGTGCTTTGTCTATTCCGGAACGGGATCATCCTGATCCTTGTGCCTACTTTGGTGATCTTTTTCTTCTGCGGGGACAAGAGCAGAGGGTGGAGAAAATTCTTCGTACTGACCGCTGCTGTTTCTCTGGCACTGGTACTGATCTTTGGCAATGTGGTGCAGAGAGTTTACCACACAAAAACAGAAACAGCAGAAGCTTTATCGATCCCGTTTCAGCAGACGGCCAGAGACATTAGAGACCATGCTGAGGAATTAACACCGCAGCAGCAGGAGGTCATTGAAAAGACATTCAATCTTGAGGATTACCGGAAACTCGGAAAAACATACTATCGGTATGCATCTGATCCGGTCAAAGTACATTACCTCTGGTGGGCAACGGATGAGCAGGGCGCCATGCTGAAAGAGTATTTGAAAGTCTGGGGGCAGCGACTTGGCAAACGGCCGATGACATACATGGAGGCAACCTTGTCCAACACCTTTGGTTATTACACCATCACGCCTAAGATCACGCCGGAAAAATATGGCGCCGGCACCATGGTGCAGTTTGGTGTAGACACGTTAGCGTCTGAGGATGCTGTAAAAGCAAGTGAAGGCAGATTGGATGAAAGCTATATTCCTCATCAGGCAGAAAGTATGCAGGGGTTTGCATCGTTCCTGACGAAATGGCACGGCCTCTGGCAAAAGATCCCGGTGTTGAATCTGTTATTGAAATGCGGAACATACGGACTGATCTTACTGATCATCACGATACATTTCGCAAAGAAAAAAAATAAAAGGGC